>NZ_RAWF01000124.1:0-28231 GCF_003612075.1 Corallococcus sp. CA041A | reverse complement strand
AGTGGCGCATGGTGAGGCTCTGGGTGAACAGCTCCGCGAAGCGGTCGAGCTGGGCCTGGGACGGGCGGGACGGGGTGTCGGACATGGGAGGTGGGCCCTTTTATATCCCACGCTCCTGCCCGTCCCGAGAGCGGACGGCCCGGCGGGCGGCAGGGCTTACCGGAAGACCCGGCACCCGCGCGCGAAAGACGTTAGAAGACGGGGTTCTTCCCCCTGGTGGAACCCTCCGTGAACGCCCACGAAACCGCCCTCCTCGAAGACCTCAACCCGCCCCAGGCGGAAGCCGTGCTCCACGGCGACGGCCCCCTGCTCGTGCTGTCGGGCGCCGGCAGCGGCAAGACGCGCGTCATCACCCGCCGTGTGGCCCACCTGGTGAAGGTCCACCGCGTCTTCCCGTGGCGCATCCTGGCCGTCACCTTCACCAACAAGGCCGCGCGCGAGATGCGCGATCGCCTCACCCAGCTGTTGGGCTCGCAGGCCAACGACCTGGTGGTGAGCACGTTCCACTCTTCCGCGGCCATGATCCTGCGCCGCGAAGCGGAGGCCGCGGGCCTCACGCGGTCCTTCGTCATCTACGACGACGGCGACCAGCTCAGCCTGGTGAAGCGCGCCATGCGCGACGCGGGCGTGGAGCCGGTGATGCAGCCGCGCGAAATCCTGCACCGCATCGACCAGGAGAAGAACGCCGCGCGGCTGCCGGAGGACATGCGCGTGGAGCAGGAGGACGTGCGCGGGCAGATCGTCAAGCGCGTGTACGCGGGCTACCAGAAGCTCTTGCGCGCGGCGAACGCGGTGGACTTCGGGGACCTGCTGCTCCTGCTCGTGAAGCTCTTCCGCGACCGGCCGGACGTGCTGGAGCGCTACCGCACGCGCTTCACGCACGTGCTGGTGGACGAGTTCCAGGACACCAACCCCGTGCAGTACGCGTTCCTGCGGCAGCTGGCCCCGCCTCCGTCCGCGAACCTGGTGGTGGTGGGCGACGACGACCAGTCCATCTACCGCTGGCGCGGCGCGGACGTGGACAACATCCTCCAGTTCCCCATGCAGTACCCGGGCGCGAAGGTGGTGAAGCTGGAGCAGAACTACCGCTCCGACCAGAACATCCTCACCGCCGCGCACGAGGTCATCTCCAAGAACCCGCGCCGCATGCAGAAGAAGCTCTGGAGCGAGCGGCCCAAGGGGGAGAACCTGGAGCTGCTGCTGCACCGCGACGAGCGCGCGGAGGCGCAGGAGGTGGCCCGGCGCATCCTGGCCGTCCAGCGCGAGGGCTTCATCAAGTTCTCCAGCATGGCCGTGTTCTACCGGACCAACGCGCAGAGCCGCGTGCTGGAAGAGGCGCTGCGGCTGGGGCGCGTGCCGTACCAGCTGGTGAGCGGGCGCAGCTTCTACGACCGCGCGGAGGTGCGTGACGCGTCCGCGTACCTGCGGCTGATGGTGAACCCGCGCTCGGACGCGGACCTGTTGCGCGTGCTCAACGTGCCGGCGCGCGGCATCGGTGACACCACCGAGGAGCGGCTGACCGACTTCGCGAACGAGCAGGGCCTGAGCCTCTACGAGGCCCTGGGCGAGCGCCACCGCATCCCTTCCCTCAACGCCACCGCGCAGAAGCGGCTGGGCGGCTTCCACCAGCTGCTCCAGTCGCTGCACGCCTTCTCCCTCACGGCGAAGGACGCGGCGGGCGCGGTGGACCAGATGCTGAAGGAGTCGAAGCTGGTGGAGACGCTGGTCGCGGAAGGCAGCGACGAGGCGCTCACCCGGGCGGAGAACCTGAAGGAACTGCTGGGCGCGGCGCAGGAGTTCGACCTGAAGCGCGCGTCCGACATGGTGGCCTCCGCCGCCGCGCTCGAGGCGCGCGAGGAGGAGGCTCCGGAGGGCGTGGACTCCGCGCCGCTCACCGCGGACATCCCGCCCCTGCAATCCTTCCTGGAGCAGATCAGCCTGGTGGGGGAGGCGGACGCGGAGGTGAGCGAGGGCCGCGTGGCGCTGATGACGCTGCACGCGGCCAAGGGCCTGGAGTTCGACGCCGTGTTCCTCACCGGCATGGAGGAGGGCGTCTTCCCGCACTCGCGCGCGCTCAAGAGCGACGACCCGGACGGCGGCGAGGAGATGGCCGAGGAGCGACGGCTTTGCTACGTGGGCTTCACCCGCGCTCGCAAGCGGCTCTTCGTGAGCCTGGCGCAGTGCCGCTCCCTCTTCGGTGAGCTCAAGTACAACCCGCCCAGCCGCTTCCTCGCGGACGTGCCGCAGGCGTTGTTCGGCTTCAAGGAGAACGACCTGCCGCCCCCGCCGCGCGCCGCCGCCATGCCGCAGCGCCGCCGCAACTGGGACGACGATGAGACGGGCCCGCGCGTGGACCGCAGCTATTCACAGGCGTCGTCCGACATGGACGGCGTGGGCGGAGACGTGCGCGGCATGCGCGTGCGCCATGAACAGTTCGGCTCCGGGCGAATCGTCGCCGCGGAAGGGTCCGGCCCCAACGCCAAGGTCACCGTGGAGTTCGGCGGCACCGTGGGCCTCAAGCGCGTCATCGCGCGCTTCCTCATCCCTGGCTGAGCGCCGGGCGGATCCGGTGTCCACAGCGGTTTCCAGTATTCATGTGACACCGGGCCCGGTCGGCCGGTGTACGGATTGACTTCCTGACGCTTCCCCAGTGGGATGACCTCCAACGAACGGAGGCGCTTCCCCCCATGGCGCTACGTCAACGACGGTGGACTTCCGCGCTGCTCGCGGGCTCCTTGAGTTTCCTGACTGCCTGCGAAGGCCAGATTTCTGACGCGGCGAATCCGCGCAATCCTGGCCCTGACGGGACGAACAAGCCTCCCCCTGCTGGCGTGGAGCAGGCGGCGCGCACCGTGCGCGTCGCTCGGCTGACGCATGCGCAGTGGGTGAGCAGCGTGAAGGACCTGCTCAAGCTGGACGCGGCGCCCACGGCGCTGGCGCAGTCGTTCCGCGCGGATCCGTCCCAGAGCGGCTTCCTCTTCGACAACGACGCCCGCGCGCTGTCGGTGGACGAGGCGCTGTGGGGTGCCTACCAGCGCGCGGCGGCGGACCTGGCCGGGCAGGTGGCCACGGACGCGACGAAGCTGGGCAAGCTGCTGCCGGCGGGGAGCACCACGGACGAGGCTCGCGCGAAGGCGTTCGTGGAGTCCTTCGGCCTGCGCGCCCTGCGCCGCCCGCTGACCGCGGACGAGGTGGAGACGTACCTGAAGCTGTACCGCCAGGGCCCTCAGGCGTACCCGACGATGGCCGCGTTCCAGGGCGGTCTGCGGCTGGTGCTGGAGGGCTTCCTCCAGTCGCCCCTGTTCCTCTACCGCGTGGAGCGCAGCACGCAGGCGACGGCCGGCAAGGTGCCGCTGGACGCGTTCGAGGTGGCGTCCCGCTTGAGCTACGCGCTCTGGAACTCCATGCCGGACGACGCGCTGTTCGCCGCCGCTCGCGAGGGCATGCTGGCGAAGCGCGAGGGCGTGGCCTCCGAAGCGCGCCGGATGATTACGGACGCCCGGGCGCGCGGCGTGGTGGACGCCTACCACCAGGCCGTCTTCGACGTGCCCCGCTACGCGAGCATCCGGCCCAACGCGACGCGCTTCCCCAACGTCACCACGAAGCTGGCGGAGTCCGCGGCGAAGGAGAACACGCTCTTCGTCGAGGACGTCGTCTTCGGGCGCAAGGGGCGCTTCGCGGACCTGCTCACGTCGCGCGACACCTTCGTCAACGCCGAGCTGGCGCGCATCTACGGCCTCACCGGGACGTTCACCGCGGACTTCGTGCCGGTGACGCTGGACGGGGCGCAGCGCCGGGGGGTGCTCACGCAGGTGGGCTTCCTCGCGTCGCATGCGACGTCCATCGACCCGGACCCCATCCACCGCGGCGTGTTCCTGTCGGAGCACCTGCTGTGCCAGAAGATTGGCGCGCCGCCGGCCAACATCCCCGCGCTGCCCGCGCCCAACGGCCGCACCAACCGTGAGGTGGTGACGTCGCACACGGAGGCGCCCGGCACGGTGTGCGCGTCCTGCCACGCGACGCTGATCAACCCGCTGGGCTTCCCCTTCGAGAACTTCGACGCCGTGGGCGGCTACCGCACGACGGACAACGGGCTCCCGGTGGACGCCTCGTCGACGCCGGGCATCGGCGGACAGAAGGTGTCGGTGAAGGATGCGCTGGACCTGGCGGACGCGCTCGCGGCCACGCAGGCGGTGCATGAATGCTACGCGCGCCACTGGGTGGAGTTCCTGAGCGGACGCCCCGCGGTGGCGGAGGACGATGCGCTGGTGGCGCGGCTGGGCAAGCTGTCGCAGTCCGGTCAGCTGCCCATCGTGGACCTGGTCGTCGAGGTCGTGACGGGCGTGGGCTTCGTGACTCGCCACCCGGAGGAGCTGCCGTGAAACTGAGCCGACGACGCGTGTTGCAGGGCCTGGGTGGCGTCATGCTGGGGCTGCCGGTGCTGGAGGGGCTGTTGCCCCGCAAGGCCCAGGCGGCGGAGGCGGACGCGCTGCCCTTCGCCATCTTCCTGCGCCAGGCGGATGGCGTGGCCGCCGCGCAGAGCACCTCCGAGCTGGGCAACGAGCCGGAGCGCTTCTGGCCGGAGCCGCTGGGCAACCTCTCCACCACGACGCTCGCGGGCAAGTCGCTGGTGGAGCTGGCGGACCACCGCGCGCGCCTGCTGGTCGTGCGCAACGTCAACATGAAGGACTACAACTACGGGGACGGCCACGCCCGCGGGGCGCTGCAGTGCCTCACCGCGCGAGGCCCCGCCGTGGAGGGCGTGGGTGGCGACTCCGAGGCGTCCGGCGAGTCGCTGGACCACCGCATCGGCCGCGAGCTGAACCCGCAGAAGCGCGACTCGCTCTACCTCTACGCGGGGCAGGCCGGCGGGTGGCTGGGTGGCCCCTGCATCTCCCACCGGGGCAGCGCTTCACGCCGGGCCGCGCTGCATGACCCGTGGGTGGCCTACCAGACCATGGTGGGTGGCCCTGGAGGCCTCTCGCCGGAGGCGCGCGAGCAGATGCTGGTGCGCCAGAAGAGCCTCAACGACCTGGTGTCGGGCCAGCTGAAGGCGCTCCAGTCGCGGCCGGAGTTGAGCAGCACGGACAAGCAGCGCCTGGACCTGCACCTGTCCAACGTGCGCGACCTGGAGGTGGCGCTCAGCTGCCGCGCCCGCGCGGACGAGGAGCTGCGGCTCCAGCAGCAGGCTCCCGGCTACAACAGCACGGACGGCGACGAGGTGCTGGCCACGGTGCGGCTGCACATGGACATCGCGGTGCTGGCGGTGGCGTGCGGCACCACGCGCTCGGTGGCCATCCAGGTGGGCAACGGCAACGACAGCGCCACGCGCTACCGCGACCCCACGACGGGGCAGTTGATGGAGAACTTCCACTACATCTCCCATCGCCGCGCGTCGCACGACGCGTCGGGTGGCATCATCGCCGGGTCGGACGTGCTGCACTCGCGCGTGGACGCGCAGTTCGCCCAGACCTTCAACTACCTGTTGGACCAGCTGGCGGCGTACGCCCTGCCGAACGGCAAGAAGCTGGTCGACCAGGGCGTGTCCGTCTGGTTCAACGACCTGGGCAACGGGCCGGCGCACTCGGCGCGCCACATCCCGTTCATCCTGGCGGGCAGCTGCAACGGCTACCTCAAGCAGGGTGTGGCGGTGACGGCGGCCGGCGGCAACAGCAGCCCCAACCTCAACAAGATGCTCAACACCCTGGGCGCCGCGGTGGGCCTGAAGAACGCGGCTGGCGGGCCGCTGGACGACTTCGGCGACTCCACGCTGCCCAAGGGCCTGCTGACGGAGCTGCTGGCTTGAGCGGCCGTTGACCCGATTCGCCTCCGCCTTTCCTCCTTTGTTTTCGAACAGAGGAGGAAGGGATGTCCCCAGCAATCCGCAAGGCCTTCACCGCATCGCTCGCTTTCGTCTCCCTGCTGTCCGCCGGTCCGGCGGCGGCGCACGGCTCCATGGAAGTACCGCTGAGCCGCGTCTATGGATGTTTCAAGGAAGGGCCGGAGAGTCCCAGGTCCGCCGCGTGCAAGGCCGCCGTGCAGACCGGTGGGACGCAGGCGCTCTATGACTGGAACGGCGTCCGGCAGGGCGCCGCCAACGGGCGTCACCGCGAAATCATCCCCGACGGCAAGCTGTGCAGCGCCGCCAACGAGAGTCACAAGGGATTGGACCTGGCGCGTGCGGACTGGCCGTCCACGCTCATCACCCCGGACAGCGGCGGCCGCTTCGAGTTCGTCTTCCACGCCACCGCGGTGCACGCCACGGGCTACTTCCAGCTCTTCGTGACGAAGGAGGGCTACAACCCGGCGCTGCCGCTGAAGTGGTCGGACCTGGAGTCGACGCCGTTCTGCAACGTCACCAACGTGTCCGCGGTGAACAACCGCTACCGGCTCAACTGCCCGTTCCCGGCGAGCCGGACGGGCTCGCACGTCATCTACGCCATCTGGCAGCGCGCGGACAGCCCGGAGGCCTTCTACGCCTGCACGGACGTGAAGTTCAGCAACACGCCGCCCCCGCCGGTGTCGTGGAAGGAGTTGGGCCAGGTGCAGGCGCGCGAGGACCTGCCCAAGTCGAGCAAGGTGACGTTCCGCCTCTTCGACAGCGCGGGACGCGACGCCGAGTCGTATCCGCTGACGCTCGACGCGGCCACGCCCGCGGCCACGTGGATGTACCGGCTGGCGCAGCAGGTGAACGCGGGCTCCAGCCGCGTGCAGGTGGGCGTGCTCCAGACGACTGGCGGCGTGACGCCGGTGCAGGACGCGCTGGGCAACCGCGTGTACGCGAAGGAGACGGGCTACTCGTTCCAGGTGGACATCGAGAAGCCCTCCACCGGTGGAGGCAACGACGGTGGCACGGATGGCGGCACCGGCGGATCCGCGCAGTACAAGTACCCGGCGGGCATCGACAGCTACGTGGCGGGCACGCGAGTGGAGGGCACGGACGGGCTCATCTACCGCTGCAAGCCCTTCCCGTACTCCGGCTGGTGCAAGGGCGTGGCGTCGTACTACGCGCCGGGCACCGGCATCGCCTGGCAGGACGCGTGGGAGCGCGCCAACTAGGTCAGGCGGAGTCACTCAGGATCATCCGTGAATTCGATGTAACCCCGTGTGTTTCCCGTGGCCGTTCCCTGGCATCAGGGTCCCCCCCCATTTCCTTGGGATGTGGACGCTGTATACTGGCGGACAATTACGCTGAACGTGGAACCCACGGGGGGTAAAGGTCTGAGTCAGTCCAGCCCCTCCGCCATGAGCGTGATCCTTCCGGCGGTAGCACGCCCCCATGGGTGCTGCCGGCGGGAGTTCCCCTGCATGCTGTGGAGTCAATTCCATGCCCAAGCCGTGGCCCCAGTGGCCTCTGCTCCTCGCCGGCCTCGTTTCGGCGAGTTCATCCCTCGCGGCTGAGAAACTCACCCCTGTTGCCCCCTCCACGCTGATGCAGCTCCAGGTCCGGGAGCCAGCGCGTGTGGCGCAGTCCCTGGCAAGCCTCAAGGCACAGAGCCTCCAGCTTGGCCTGAGCTCGCGGGACGACTTCCAGCTGTCCAGCTCCAGCACGGACGCCTTTGGCCAGACGCACGCGCGCTTCGAGCAGACGTATCAGGGCATCCCCGTGTGGGGCGCCGTGGCCATCACCCACCAGGGACTGTCCGCGGGGGACATCCGCATCACCACCGAAGGCCTGCGCAAGGGCATCCGCCTGGGCGTGACGCCCGCGCTGGACGCGAAGTCCGCGGCGGCGAAGGCCACCCAGGAGCTGGCGCCCAAGGGCGAGCTCGCCGTCACGCCGAAGAGCGAGCTCATCGTCTATCCCCAGACGCGGCTCGTGAACCGCTACCCCGGCAAGCCGGTCGCGGAGCAGAACGCGGCGGACTTCGACACGCAGGTCGTCGCCTACCGGCTCGCGTACCACGTGCACACCGAGCTGGAGAACGCGAAGGACGGCGTCAAGCACACGGACTTCATCATCGACGCGCAGTCGGGCGACGTGCTGAAGCAGTGGAACTCGCTCCAGACAGCCGCCGCCAAGGGCCTCGGCCACTCGCAATACAGCGGTGACGTCCCGTTGGACGTCTTCCAGAACGCCCAGGGCCTCTTCGAGCTGCGCGACGTCACGCGCGCTGGCGGCGAGGGCATCCGGACCTACGACGTCAACCACGCCGCCGTGCAGAACGGCGTCGTGCCCACGCTGACCCTCTACACGGACGCCGACAACGTCTGGGGCGACGGGCAGAACTACATCGTCGGTGCCAACAACACCCTGAGCACCAACGGCCAGACGGCCGCCGTCGACGCGCACTTCGGCCTGCTGGCGACCTGGGACTTCTACAAGAAGATCCTCGGCCGCGACGGCATCGACGGCGTCGGCTCGCCCACCTACAACCGGGTGCACGCCAGCAACCTCTACAACAACGCCTTCTGGAGCGACGGCTGCTTCTGCATGAGCTACGGCGACGGCTCGTTCCCGGCCGCCGGCGGCTTCAAGTCCCTGGGCGTGCTCGACGTGACGGGCCACGAGATGTCCCACGGCGTCACCTCGCACACGGCCGGCCTCATCTACGACGGCGAGTCCGGCGGCCTCAACGAGTCCAGCTCCGACATCTTCGGCGCCCTGACGGAGTTCTGGGTGGCCAACGGCCGCGGCAGCTCCATTGGTGACACCGGCGGCAACTGGCTCATGGGCGAGCAGCTCAGCGCGTTCCCGCTGCGCATCATGTTCCGCCCGTCGCTGGACGGCGCGAGCGTGGACGCCTGGTTCCCGGGCCTTGGCAACATCGACGTGCACTACAGCAGCGGCCCGATGAACCGCGCCTTCTACTTCCTGTCCCAGGGCGTGCAGCCGCTGGCGATCAGCACCGACTTCTCCAGCACCTACCTGCCCGCGGGCATGAGGGGCATCGGCAACGACAAGGCGGCGGCCATCTGGTACCGCGCGCTCACCGTCTACCTGTTCCCGTCGTCCAACTACCTGTCGGCCCGCACCAGCAGCCTCCAGGCCGCGGCGGACCTCTTCGGCTCCCAGTCCAACGAGTACCGCGCGGTGCAGAACGCCTTCGCGGCCATCAACGTGGGCTACACCGCCGGTACGTACGACGACCGCACGGCCCCCACCGTCACCGCGAGCGTCTCTGGCAGCGCGCCTGACATCCAGCTGAAGGCGCAGGCCGACGACAACGTCGGCGTGGCCCGCGTGGAGTTCTACGTCGACGGCGCCCTGGCGGGGAACGTCTCCGCCCAGCCGTTCCAGCTCCTGCTGGACGCCACCTCGCTGACCAACGGCGCCCACGCGCTGGTGGCGGTCGCGTTCGACGCGGCCGGCAACTCCACCGCGTCCGCTCCGGCGAGCTTCACCGTCTCCAACAGCTTCGAACAGCTCCTGATCAACCCGGGCTTCGAACAGGACACCCTGGGCTGGACGGATGAGCCGTCGAACATCAACTTCCCGGTCGCCTCCGGCCCGCGCAACGGCCAGGGCTTCGCGTGGCTCAACGGCTATGGCACGACGCACGTCGACCGGCTGTGGCAGGACGTCACCATTCCCGCCGGCGTCACCAAGGCCGCGCTGACCTTCTTCCTCAACATCAGCACCGCCGAGACGACGACCACCGCGGTGCGCGACACGCTGACGCTGCAGGTGCGCGACACCTCCGGCACGGTGCTGGGGACGGTGGCGACGTGGTCCAACCTGGACGCGACGCTGGGCTATGCGCAGCAGAGCCTGGACCTGACGGCCTACGCGGGCCAGACGGTGCGCATCTTCTTGGAGGGCAGCGAGAACGCCTCGCTCGCCACCAACTTCCAGGCGGATGACTTCTCGCTGCGCGTCATCCGCGCGGCGGATGCCGAGGCGCCCCGGGTGAAGGCCAGCGTGGTCTTCTCCGGCACGCGCGTGGGCTACTTCGCGGACGTGTCCGACAACGGCTTCGTCAACGCGGTGGAGTTCCTCGTCGACGGCACGTCGCTGGGCAACTCGGTCAAGTCGTTCACCCGGGCCGTCAACCTCTCCACGCTGACGGCCGGTCCGCACACGCTCGTCGCCCGGGCCACGGACGCGGACGGCAACGTGGGGGACTCTCCCGCGGTGACGTTCTACGTGGACACCACCTCCACCCAGCGCGTGCTCAATCCCAGCTTCGAGACCACCGGGAGCTGGACGAGCGCGACGACGCAGTCGGGCTCGACGGGCATCCTGTCCAGCGCGTCCTTCGCGCACACGGGCAGCCGCATGTACGTCTTCTATACGAACGCGGGTCCGGCGCGGCACTCCGTCCGTCAGTCCGTGGCCATCCCGGCGACCGCGACCTCGGCCATCTTCAGCTTCTGGCTGCGCATGTACAACGGCGCGTTCTCCGACGGCCTGCCCCACCACACCATCAGCGCGAAGGTGCGGGATTCCGCCGGCACCGAGCTGGCGACGCTGAAGACGCTCTCCAACGTGGATGACACCGGCGGGGAGTACCGCCAGCACCGCTTCGACCTGACCGCGTACAAGGGCCAGACGGTGCAGTTGTTCTTCGACGCGGACCAGACGGCGGCCCCGCAGATCCCGGGTGGAGTCACCCAGTACTTCGTGGACGACGTCAACCTGGTCACCTCGACCCAGGCGGACATCCAGGCCCCCACGCTCGCCGTGGCGGTCGAAGGCAGCTACGGGACGGTGCAGCTCACGGCCACCGTGAGCGACGACGTCTGGACGTCCAGCCTCGCGTTCCAGGTGGATGACGCCCCGGTGAGCTCCTTCACGGACGTCCAGGGCATCTACGCGACCGCGTTCGACACGAAGACCCTGTCCAACGGCCCGCACACGTTCAAGGCGACGGCCACGGACAAGGCGGGCAACACGACGGAGCGCACGGTGACCTTCGAGGTCCGCAACTCCACCGTCCAGGACCAGGGCGCGCCGCACATCACCGCCAGCGTGGAGGGCCTGTTCGAGACCTACACGATGCGCGCCGAGGCCACCGACGACACGGGCGTGGCGTACGTGGAGTTCTACGTGGACGGCGCGCTGAAGGGCCGGACCTCGTACGAGCCGTACACGCTGCCGCTGTTCCCGATTCCGCTGGCGCCGGGGGAGCACATCCTCGAGGCGGTGGCGTACGACGCCTACGGCAACTGGTCCAAGGCGAGCACCCCCTTCACGCTCCTGCCCGTCACGGTGGAGTTCGTGGTGGCGCAGTTCGTGGTGCCGGTGGGTAACTCCGTCGCGCTGCAGGCGAACGTGGCGAACGCGGTGAACACGGCGGTGAGCTGGTCCGTGGCGGAGGGCCGCGTCTGCGGCACCGTCGGCGCGGACGGCGTCTACGCCGCGCCCGTGGCCCGTGGCCTGTGCCACGTGTCCGCGGCGAGCGTCGTGGTACCGACGGCGAAGGCCGTGGCGGCCATCCAGGTCTACACGGGCGACATCAATGGCGACAACGTCGTGGACGGAGAGGACATGGGCCTGCTCGCGCAGGACTACGGCACCAACGGCTCCGAGGAGACCAACCTCGACGGCGCCGGCTCTGTGAACGACAACGACATCACCCTCTTCGTCAGCCAGTTCGGACGGTAATCCCCCATGAAAACGTGGATGAAGCTCATTGTTCCGCTCCTGATTGGGGCGCTGGCGGCCTGCTCCGACCCCGACACGGGGCCGGTGACGGTGACTCCGAAGACCGTCACGGTGAAGGCCGGTGAGAAGTCGACCTTCAGCGCTTCGGTGAAGGACGCGAAGGAACCGCGCGTGCTCTGGTCGGTGGAGGGAGGCGACTCCCACGGCACCATCAGCAGCGCGGGCATCTACACCGCGCCGGCCGAGGCCGGCACGTACACCGTGGTGGCCACCAACGCGGTGGACACCTCGAAGAAGGACTCGGCCACCGTCAAGGTGGAGGCAGTCCCGACTCCGACGGTCATCGTGAAGGTGACGCCGGAGGTGGCGACCATCGGGCAGGGGACCGTCGCGGACCTGACGGCGGAGGTCTCCGGTTCCTCCATCACGGCCGTGCAGTGGTCCGTGGAGGGTGGCGACGCGAACGGCACCGTCAGCAGCACGGGCCGGTACACGGCGCCGAACACGCCGGGCACGTTCACCGTGACGGCCACCAGCGTGGCGGACCCGACGAAGAAGGGCTCCGCCGCCATCACGGTGGAGCCGGTCGTCGTCGGGGAGGTGAAGGTGACGGTGAGCCCCTCGTCGGGCACCACCACCTGGGATGGCACGGTCCAGCTGACGGCCGAGGTCACCGGCACCAACAACCTGGCGGTGCAGTGGTCCGTGGAGGGTGGCGACGCGAACGGCTACGTCAGCACCACGGGCGTGTACCGCGCGCCGAAGAAGACGGGCACGTTCACCGTGACGGCCACCAGCGTGGCGGACCCGGCGAAGAAGGCCACGGCCACCATCCGGGTGGACCCCGTCGTCGTCGAGACGGTGGTGGTGAGTGTCACTCCGAAGACGGGCACGGTGGCGCAGGATGCCGCCTTCTCGCTGTCCGCGCAGGTCACCGGCACCAACAACGTCGCGGTGCAGTGGTCCGTGGTGGGCGGTGACGACAACGGCACCGTGAGCAGCACGGGCGTGTACCGGGCGCCGCGCCGCGCGGGCACGTTCACCGTGACGGCCACCAGCGTGGCGGATCCGACGAAGTCCGACTCGGCCACCCTCACCGTGGGCGACATCGTCGTCCCGACGGTGGCGGTGACGGTCTCTCCGAAGACGGCCACCGTGGACCAGGGGACCTCCGTCAACCTCACGGCCGAAGTCACGGGCACCTCCGTCGTCGCGGTGACCTGGGCCGTGGAGGGTGGTTCGGCCAACGGCAACGTCACCAGCGCGGGCGTGTACACCGCGCCGAACAAGCCGGGCACGTTCACCGTGACGGCCACCAGCGTGGCGGATGCGTCGAAGAAGGACTCCGCCACCATCACCGTGCCCGTCGCCGGCACGGTGAAGTACGTGGACCCCACGGGTACGGGCTGGCGCCTGGTTCGCAACGCCACCCTGTCCTCGGGCAACACGCTGGTGCTGGACCTGGTGGGCCCCACGGGCCAGTCCGGCCGCGGCGCGGACCTGACGCTGGGGCTGGATGCGGCCACCGCGGCCTGGTCCACCGTGGACGGCACCGAGTACGTGGCCAACGCTGGCTACGACCTTGGCGCCGCGCCCCAGCTGCTCAAGTCGGGCGTGAAGGGCAGCACGCTGAGCGTGGGCGTGTACCAGAAGGGCGCTCCGGCGCACGCGTACAACGGCGCGCTGCTGTCCGTGGCGCTGACCGTGAAGGCCACCGCCGAGACGCCGGCCGGTACCTTGGTGCCGCTGACCGTCCTCAAGGCGCACGCGCTGCCGGCCTCCGGCTCGCTGCAGACCATCAACGTGGCGGTGGGCACCATCACCACCGCTCAGTAGTCCGGAGCCCGAAGCAGTGAGAGCGGCGGCCTTCCCCAGGGAAGGCCGCCGTTTTCATTGGGGGCCGCGTGGCTTCACGGAGGGGCGGCCTCCACGGTGAAGGTCACGTCACCCCGGGGGGAAATCAGCACCTTCCGGGGCGTGAAGCGGGGCCCTTCGTCCGGGTCGGCGGCGCGTGCATCCAGCAGGTACTCGCCGGCTTCGACGCCCCGGATGACGAGCGTGCCCCCCGGGGCGAAGTCCTGGTAGCGGGTCATGGGAAATCTCCCCACCTCCTTCAGCGAGACGAGCGCGGGCAGGGGCGTACCGTTCGTGTCCCGGGCCAGGAGCCTCACCGTCGCGGCGCGGTCCAGCGCCACGGTGAGCGTGTCCACGCGGGCCGTCACCTCCTGCTCGAAGGGGCGCGCGTTGCGGCTGTGGAGCGCCAGGGTGAAGGGCGGGGGCGGCAGCTGCGACAGGGTGTAGACGCCGTCGCGAAGGGAGACGTTTCGGGGACGCGCCATCGCACGGGCGATGTCGGAGTCTCCTGGCTCGGTGATGGTCGCGCGGAAGGATTCCAACTGGGACAGGGCTTCGCCCGTCTCCGCGTCGTGGACGGCGAGGCGCAGCGTCCAGCCGGGGTCGAGCGTCAGCGCGCCCAGGTCCAGGTCCACTCCTTCCGTCAGGTTCACGGGGCGCTTCAGCGGCATGAAGCCGGGGGCCGTCACGGTCAGGAGCGTAGGGCCCGCGGCGGTGAATGGGACGACGAAGGCACCGTCCGGCAACCCGGTGGACTGTTCGAAGTCCTTGAGGTCCGTGCCCGTCACCTTGAACGAGGTGACGGCCTGTCCTCCCGGATCCACGACGCGGCCCCGGATGCGTCCGTCGCGCTCCAGCACGAGTTGGAGGGGCGCCTCGCTGGAGTCCACCCAGATGCCTCCGAACTCCGGGGCGGGCTCTCCTCCCTGGGAGCGCCTGGGACGGAAGGTGTAGCCCGGCAGCTGGGCCATCAGCGCGTAGCGAGGAGCCACGAGCCCGCGCAAGGTGAAGCGTCCGTCCGGGCCCGTGCGGAGGCCGGGAGGCCACTCGTCATCGGTGGCTCGCGGATCGGATGAATCGCTATCGAGGAAGACCGCGATGAGGATGACGCCCCCGAGCGGCTGGCCCTTCCCATCCACCGCGATGCCGGAGCGCTCACGGCCTGCTTCCAGGCGCAGGGACACGTCCCGGTGTTCACGCGCCTTGAAGGTGATGGACTGGGACACCGACGCGTCCATCAGGTCTCCCTGGACGACGGCCCCCAGGAGATAGGTGCCTGGGGCAATCCCTTGCAGCTGGAAGCGGCCCTGTTCGTCCGTGAGGGTCTGACGCGGCTCTTCGTATGGCGTGTCCTCCTTCGCCTCCGTCCCCAACGTCACGGTGGCTCCCCGCAGCGGCAGCCCTCGCGAATCGGAGACGGTGCCGGACACGGAGGCGCCCCGGTCCAGCACCACGACGACATCCCGCGAGGGGACGCGCACCGCGAGGGTTTGAGGCTGGAAGGACGGATCCTCCACGGACAGCTCACCTGTCCCCGCGCGCTTCACGTCCAGGACGAAGTGCCCGGTGGCATCCGAGCGCAGGGCGCCACCCGAGTCGATGCCGTCACCGTCGCCGAATCTGCCAGACAGCGACAGGAGGATGCCCTCGAGCGGAGCGCCCGACGTGTCGACGACGCGGCCCTCCACGCTCTGCGCGCGCCGGAGCGTGAAGTCCAGGGGCGCCATGCCCTGCTGGAGCTTCTGGGCCTGCAGCTCCACGTCCAGGTGGTGGGGCGCGAGGATCCGGAAGGTATGCGGCCCGGGACGCGTGGGGCCCAGTTGGTAGCGGCCCGCGGCGTCCGTCACGGTGGTTGCCTCGGCGGCGACGGGACCGCCGTCCTCGCGGTAGGTCTCCACGCGTGCGTTCGAGATGGGGTGGCCTGCGTCGTCTCGCACCGTGCCCGTGATGAACACGCCGGGCTGGAGCCGCAGCTCCACGTGCTCCAGGGGTGGTGTCACGTCCAGTGTGGCGAACGCGCCCCCGGCCTCCGCGGTGAGTTGGTGGAGGACGGCGGGCGCGGTGAACCGGAAGCGTCCCTCTCCATCGGTCGTGGTGCGCTGGGTGGACGCCGTCGCGGTGTCGCCTTCGAGGTGCACCAGGATGCCCGGCACCGGCGCGCCCTCCGCCGAGAGGACCTGTCCCGTCAGGGCGAGCACACGTGCGAGCACCACGGTCGTCATCGCGGTGGGTGATTCGACTTCCGGCTGGAACCACGGGGACCGGCCCTCGGCGGTGACGAAGGCGGCGTAGTCGCCCTGGGGCAGGGGGCCCACGATGAAGCGGCCCTCGTCGTCGGTGGACGCGTCGAAGAAGCGCGTATGCCAGCGGGAGACGAGCGTCACCCGCGCGTCTGGGATGGGCGTCTTCCGGTCCGTGTCCGTGACGGTTCCCTCGAAGAGGACGCCTTGCTCCAGCGTCAGCGTCACGTCGTTCGAGCCCACCGCCACGCCACCTTGCGACACCGCGCCCGTGTCGCCCAGGGCCCAGAGCGTGATGAGGCCCTCGGGCAATCCCTCCAATACGAAGCGGCCCTCCTCGTCAGTGGCCGCCTCCGCGAACACGAGGGCTTCGCCGTCGCGGGCCTCCACGGACTCCCACTGCATGCGCTCGGAGTCGAAGCTGCACGCGCCGCTCTTGAGGGCCGGAGCCCGTGCGTCGTCCTGGCCGGAAGGATTGGGACAGGACCGCTCCGACAGCGTGACCCCGGGCTCCACGCGGGACGCGGAGACGCGCACGCCCGCGGCCGGGCCATGGGTTCCCTGCACGCGACCCGTGATGCGCGCGGTTCCCGCGGGACGTGGGGGCGTGGTCACCCGTGTCGGCCGGGCCACGGGTTTCTGCGCGGACGACACCGTGGTCACGGGCGAGTCCTTCACGGACGAAGGCGCCTGGGTGTTCCACAGCAGGAACGCGAGGAGCGCGACGACAGCCAGCGCGGCTCCTCCCATCCAAGGCTTCAATCCCCCAGGTCTGCCGTTCCCCATGCGCGGCAGGATAGCGCGTGAGTCAGCGCGCGAGGGGCATCCACACCGGCTTCACGTCGCGGGACACGGTGCCTTCGGCGGGCACGTCCAGCTCTTCGCGGTGGATGCGCTCCTGGCCGCGGTTGCCCGCGATGACGGTGTAGTGGCCGGCGGGCACACGGCGGAACGTGACGGACGTGCCGGTCCATTCGGTCAAGGGGTGCTGCTGATGGATCAGGTAGTCGAAGGCCCTGCTGTTGTTGGGAGTGGGGGCCCGTCCGGACAGCAGGAACGCGGTGTCGACATCCTCAGGCAGCCGGAGCGTGACGGTGGTGCCCGCGCCCAGGGCGTCGAATTCGAGCGTGACGTCGCCACTGCTGGGGATTCGCACCACGCGGGGCTGGAAGATGACTTCATTCGTCCGCTCCTCCGGCCAGACATCCACCGTGTAGAGCCCCGGAGGAATGACCGCGAGCGTGAAGTCACCCGGGCGGGGCTTACGTCGAAACTCCGAGCCGTCGGGACGCGTGAAGATGAGCTGGGCCTTCACGGGCTGGCCCTGCGCGTCGCGAACGTGGCCCGTCACGCGGGCGCCCTTCTCGAGCGAGAGGGTGAGGTGCTCCACCTCCGCGCCCACCGTCACGCGCAGCGGCAGGTGGAGCTCGGTGTCCACCTCGAGCGTGCACGCCGTGGTGGGCACCTGCTCCAGCAGCAGCGAGCCGTCCTTCGAGGGCACGGCTTGCGTCGGCACCCGGAAGGACGGGCCGTCCGCGACGCCGTCTTCTTCGACGTGATAGCTGACGGCCACCGTCGTCTCCTGGCCTGAATCGTCGCGAACGCGTCCGGTGTACGGCGCACCCGTCGCTGCCTCGCGCAGGAACACCTTCAGGGTCCTCCCTCGCGTCAGCGTGAGCGTGCCGAGGTCCAGGTCGCTTTCTCCGTCCGGTGTGACGGTGCGGTCCACCGGCGCGAACCCGCGGGCTTGCACCACGATCCGCTGGGGGCCGCTCACTTCGATCAGCTGCTGGTCGAAGCGGCCATCCGGGTCCGTGTACTCGGCGTCGTTCACGACAAAGGACGCCAGCCTCGCGCCGCCCTCCGCTACCACCCGGCCCCGCACATGAGGGATGCGCCGCATCACCAGGCGGACTTCCGTTGTGTCCCGGTCCACCACGGCGGTCTCGTATTCGCCAGCACGGACGCCCTGCGAGGACTGGGCGTCCAGGAAATGCTCCTGGAGCGACGCGGTGAGCTCATAGCGGGAGGCGCTCAGCGAGCGGAGGAGGAAGTGGCCTTCGGCATCCGTGTGGACACCCTCGGTGCGCCGCTCCACCCTGAACCCGTGCTGGTCGCTACGGTAGAGGGGGCGGTCCGCGTCCAGGATTTTCGCGCGGATGTGGACCCCAGACAGGGGCCGGCCCTGGGACGTCACGGCCACGCCCCGCAGGGTCCGGCCTTCCTCCATCCGCAGCGTCACGGACGGCGCCTCTCCCGGCAGGACCTCCAGCGATTGCGAGGCATGGACGTCCACGGCCCTTCCTGGAATGAGGGCCTCCGCCACGTACCTGCCCGGAGGAACACCCTGGAGTGTGACCTGGCCCCGAGCGTCGGTGCCGCCGGCATGGTCGGCTGCTCCGCGCGCGTCGCGCTGCCAGAGCGTCACCCGGGCGTCCCGCACCGGCGCCCCCGCCGCGCTCAGGACGGTGACGGCGACGCTCGCGCCCTGGCGCAGCACCAGCCGCAGTTTGCTCGACGGAAGCGTCACGTTGACGCGCTGGGGAATGAAGTTCGTGCCACTGACGTCCAGCCACGCGGCGCCCGCCTCCTTCGCGTCCAGGAGGAAGCGTCCGGCTTCGTCCGTCACGGTGTAGTCCGTGATGACGCCCAGGTAGGGGGAGAGCCTCGGCGCCACGCCCGGACGCAGCTGGACTTCGAGGCCCGCGAGCGGCTGGTCCGCTTCGTCGACGAGGACGCCCTCCACGGAGACAGCACGCGGCAGGGTGAAGTCGAGCGACACCTCGGTCTGTTCGGGCTCCTCGTGCTCCTCTGTCCTGTCGACGTGGCGCTCGGCGCGGGCCGCCACGAAATGCGGCAGCCGGAACAGGGGACCCAGCCGGTAATGTCCCCGGGCATCCGTGACAGTCTTGCGTCGCTGCGACGGTGCGTCCTCATCGAGGCGAAAGGCCTCGACCCGGGCGCCGGGAATCGGGTTGCCGCTCTCGTCGCTGACGGTGCCCTGGAGGAACATGCCGGGCCCGAGCGTGAGGACCACGTCCTCGCGCGGCTCGGTCCCGAGGGTCGCGAAGCCGTCGCGCGCCGGGGTCTCCGCGAAGAGTTGGGCGAGCACGCCTTCGCTGGACGGGAAGGAGAAGCGTCCCCGCGCATCCGTGAGGGTGGTGCGCGATTCAGGGGCGAGGCTGGGGGTGTGGAGGCGGACGGAGATGCCGGGTGCGGGAGCTCCCTTCGCCGTCACGACCGTGCCCGCGAACTTCGCGGGGCGATCCAGGACGAAGGTGTCCTTCAGCGGATCCGCTTCCATTTCAAGGAGCGGACTGAACCCCGGGGCCGTGATGAGGATGCCATGGTCGGCCGGCGGTACCGGCCCGATGCGGAAGCGTCCATCCGCGCCGCTGGTCGCGGGGAAGAATCGCGTGTGTTCCCGGGTGAAGACGGTGATGCGGGCACCCGTGATGGGTTTGCCTTCCAGCACATCGTCCAGGACCGCGCCCTCGAAGAAGAGGCCTTCATCGAGCACGAGGACCACGTCCTGCTGACCCGTCGCCACGTCCGGGAGCATCGCCACTCTCAGGCCGCTGGAGGCCTGGAGCGTGACCGTTCCGTCGGGAAGTCCGTCCAGGGCGAAGGTGCCGTCCTCCGCGCTGAGGGTCTCCGCGACGGTGGGGGCTTCTCCTTCACGCTTGCCGATCTGATCCACCAGCTCATCGAAGGCTTCGTTCCAGCACTCCATCAGCCGGGGCGGAGATTCAGCGGGTGCATCCTCGGAAGGAGGGCAGGAGCGCTCCGACAGCGTGACCTCGGGTTCTGCTCGGGACGCGAACACGCGCACGCCCGCGACGGGCCCGCGCGCATCGCGCACGACGCCGGTGATGCGCGGGCTTCCCGTGGCGGGAGCCTGCTTCGCATGGGGGCCGGTGACGAATCGGGAGGCTTTGGTGGAGTGCTGGGACGCAGGACCTGGAGCACTCCCATGCTCGCGCAGGACGAAGAAGCCCAGGAGCAACAGTCCGACGACGACCGCGACCGTGAAGCCTATTGCCTGCTTTCCCCTCCGCATGCGCCGCGTCTCCTCGAATCCGAAGTCGCACGATAGCCGTTCGCCTCACTCAACGTTCCGGGCCAGGCACCAGCACCGTGACGGTCTCCTGCGTCGCATCCAGCACAACCTCCTTTTCGGTCTCCGCGTTCGTGTGCACGCTGATGAAGAAGGAGGCTCTCTCGAAGGGCACTCCCTCCAATGCAATGCCACCTTCCGCGTCCAGGTTCCCGTAGTGGGATGGCAGCGCGTGGCCGAGCGGAGTCAGTGGGTCGCTGAGAGGATCGAACCCGACGCTGACGCCCGCGAGCGGTGCGCGGGTGGCTTCATCCAGGACCCTGAAGCGTACCGTGCGGCCCCGGCTCATCCGGAGCGTTCCCAGGTCGATGTCCGTGCCAGGACTCACGACGAACTCCCGCTGGAGATCCAGGAATCCCTTCGCCCGCACCTGGATGCGCGCAGGCCCATCTTCTGGCAGTGGGAGCTTGAACGTCCCGTCCGGAGCATGGACCCACGGGGAGCGTTCCCGGACCTCGCAGGGCAGCGGCGTCCCGTTGTCGCTCACGACCTGTCCTCGCAGGCGCGGTCTGCGCTCCAGGACCAACCGGACGTCCTCCTTCCCTGCCGTGACGAGGAGGGCGGTGGTATCGGGCGTCCCGCCTCGTGAGCGCGAAGGCGCGAAGGCCTCGCCTTCCTTCCAGGCGATGAGCCGGTATGCCGGGGCCGTCAGGTGCTTGAAGACGAAGCGGCCATCCAGTCCGGAGAGGATGCCGCCCTCTCCGCCGGGGAAACAGTCAGGGGCATCCGTCTGCCACGCGGGGACGTCCTCCAGGAGGAGACAGGCCTGGATCCGGACGGCAGGCACCGGCTGCCCGGCGCTGTCGACCGTCATGCCCCGCACCGTGCGCCCTTCCTGGAAGCGCAGGGACACGGTGGCCTGTGTCCGTTCCTCCAGGTCCAGGGGTTGCGACACGGCGCGCTCGATGCCTGGGGTCCGCAGCCGGGCCTCCACGACGTAGTGCCCTGGCTCCAGTCCGCCCAGGGAGAAGGCCCCCTGCGCGTCCACGTCGGCGCGGTGGGCGTCTCCACTCCGCGGCGCGGTGTTCCAGAGCCAGACCTTCGCGTTGGACACGGGGCGTCCCGTCGCATCCAGGACTTCGCCGGACACGGAAGCGCCGCGGCTCATCACCACCCGGACCCCTGTTGACGGGACCTCCACGGGGAGCAGCACGGAGCGGAACCCCCGGGCCGTGACAAGCACCCGGCCGGAGCCCTTCCTCTCGCTGTCCACGAAGAAGTGGCCTGTCTCGTCCGACTCGGCGATCCCATCCTCGGGGAAGTGCGAGCGGAAGAGCCTTTCAGGCACATCGTGGGTCATGTCGAGCGTCACCTGCGCACCCGCGAGCGGCAGTCCTTCCGTGTCGACCACCCTGCCTTCGAACTGCTGGGCCCGCGTGAGCGTGAAGTCCCACGGTCCTTCATGGGCCTTCCCAAGGCTGACGGGCTCGAGTCTGTCGATGTAGTGCTCGCGCATCAATTCGAGGTTGATCGCGGGGTTCAGCAGCAATCCAAGCCGGTAGCGGCCCGCCGCATCCGTCAGCGTCGCGGGAGGGGGCTGGCCGCCCAGTCGATGGCTGC
Organism: Corallococcus sp. CA041A; assembly: GCF_003612075.1. Lineage (NCBI taxonomy): Bacteria > Pseudomonadati > Myxococcota > Myxococcia > Myxococcales > Myxococcaceae > Corallococcus > Corallococcus sp. CA041A. The sequence continues at coordinate 6,912 of NZ_RAWF01000124.1, read as the reverse complement.
TCACGCGCAGACGCACGCCAGCCAGGGGCCTGTGCTGTTCGTCCCTCACGGTCCCCTCCATGGACCAGGATGGCTTCATCCGGAGGACCACGTTCCCGGGAGGCGTCACCCAGGCCTCGCCATGGGTGGTCCCGTCCCTGGCTTGGGTCCAGAGCTCCTGCGGAGCAACGGAGACCTCCTCGAAGACGAACCGGCCGTGTGCATCGGTCCGGGTGCTCGACGTGTCTCCTCCTTCCTCCGTGGGACGCAGATGGACGTCCAGGCCGCTCGCGGGAAGTCCCTCGGGTGTCAGCACGAGTCCTTCCAGCCGTGTCCGCCTTTGGAGCTCGAGCGTCACGTCCGTGTCCGCGTCTCTCCAGACGTCGTCGTCGTCGAAGGACTTCGTCCGCCATCCTTTCGCGCTCGCGACCTTCAGGTAGCGGCCCGCGGGAAGGGGCCCGGCCCGGAAGCGCCCTTGTGCGTCCGTGAGCGCATCGAAGAATCGAGACCCGTCCTCGTGGATCAACGTCACCTGGGCGCCGGGAACAGGCGCCCGCGTGAGCTCTTCGACGACCCTGCCGGAGAAAAAGAAGCCCGGCTCCAGCAGCAGCAGCACCGCGTCGCTGCCCGCCGGGATGCCCGGCCGCACGGTCGCGCCCGTGTCACCCAGGGCCCAGAGGGTGAAGGCCCCGGCGGACAAGCCCATGAGCACGAACGTGCCGTCGTCCGCCGTCAGCGTCTGCGCGACCACAGGCGCTTCACCCTCACGAGCTTCCACCCAGCGTGCGAACCCAGCGGCCATCTCCACGAAGCAGCAGTTCCCGTGATGGAGCCACGGAGAGGCGTGCCGGTGGTCCGATGGCTGCTGAGGACAGGGGCGCTCCGACAGCGTGTCCGCGTCCACGCGGGACGCGGACACCTGCACGCCCGCGACGGGCCCGCGCGCATCGCGCACGACGCCGGTGATGCGCAGCGAGCCTTCCGCGTGCGGAGCCAGCAGTGGGGCGAATCGCGCTCTCGCTTGCTGTGTCTCCGCAGCACGAACATGCGGATTCGAGGAGGAGTCACCGCCTCGCGGCTCCCGGAAGCACACCACGGCCACGCCCACTCCGAGGACGAGCACGGCGGCCCACCACCACGTCTTCCTGGAGCGCATGCACGTCCAGGATAGCAGCGGGTGTCAGGGCGTGGCGAAGCCCACCGCGTGTGCCTCCACGCCCGCGGGAGCCGGGTCCTCACGGAAGGCGACCCAGGCCTCGCGCTGCGAGTGGCGCGGCACGTACGCCAGCACGAACTCCGCCTCTTCCTTCGGTTCGCGGCCGCCTCGCAGCGACACGCGCACGCGGACCTCCTCCGCCGCCGTGTCGCCGTGGTTCGTCACCGTGACGGGCACCCGCCACTCCCGGGCTCTCTCACTGGCCACTGGCGCGCCCACCTGCACGGTCAGGTCCGGCGGGCCGCTGCCCGTCGTCCATGCGTCCACCGCCAGGTAGCCCATGACCAACGCCATGAGCATGCAGCTCGCGATGAAGACGACGCCCTCCAGCCAGTTCCAGTTCGTCTTCATGATTGGATGAGCAACCTCCCCGCCGAAGCCCCCAGCGTCGACGCCAGCCCCAGCACCACCACCTGCGCCACGCAGACGCTCAGGCCGTTGCCGTTGAACCGGCCGAAGAACCACAACACCAAGGTGCTCGACAGCAGCGCGACCGCGTAGGTGACGAACGTGCCCGCCAGCACGTCACGGCGCAGGCGGCGGCGCGTGAAGCGGTGCGCGCGGGTGAAGTCGCTCTGGAAGAGGATGAGCCCGCCCAGCAGCAGCGACAGCACGGCGAGCCCCAGCAGGCACCAGGGCGGTGTCTCCACGGCGATCATCACGATCTCCTCCGTGGGCGCCACGTTGGCCGCGAACAACATCGCGCCGCAGAACGCGATGACCAGCTGGCCGGGGACGTGATCCGCGGACTCCAGCCGCTTCTTGTCCTCGTCCTCGTTCTCCTCGCGGTGCTGGCCTCCCAGCTGCGCGGTGCCCACGGATACGCCGATGGCCACCGTGCCGGCCTCCACCACCACCATGCCCACCGCTTCCTGGAGTGACGTGCCCTGTCCGATGCGGCCGATGAGCACGAGCACCCCCAGCGACACGAGCAGCCCCAGCCCCAGCTCCTCCAGCGAGTCGGTGAAGACGTCGAACCAGCACACGTCCCGGCGGAAGCCGCCGTAGCGGTTGTATCCGAGCAGCAGCACGTATGTGGCCAGCAGGTAGCCCAGCACGCTGGCCGGATGGGACGTGAAGCCCGCCCACCACACCTCCATCGTGTAGAGCAGCGGCAGGCTGAAGAGCAGGCCTCCCGCGATGCCCCGGCCGTATTCGCGCAGGGAGTCCGACACCGGTCGTCGGCGGCGGGCTGCGTCGGCTGGGAGACTGTCGGCCATCTCAGGCCTGAGTCTAGGTTCGGTTCCTGGAGAGGGAAGTGCCCCTCGCATGACACCGGACACTCCCCGCCGTGCCTGGGGACGAGCCGTCAACCCGCGGGGCTATAATCGCCGCCGTCCATGACCGAGCGTCCCGCCCAATACATCCTCACGCTGTCGTGCCCGGATCAGCGCGGCATCGTCCACGCTGTCTCCGGCTGGCTCGCCGAGCACGGCTGCAACATCCTCGACAGCGCCCAGTACGGCGACCCGCAGACGCGGCTGTTCTTCATGCGCGTGCACTTCGCGGATGAAGAGGGGAAGGCGCAGCCCGCGGCGCTGCGCGAGGCCTTCGGGGCGCTCGCTGGGCGCTTCTCCATGGAGTGGCACCTGCACGACGCGGCGGAGAAGCCCCGCGTGCTGCTGATGGTCTCGAAGATTGGCCACTGCCTGAACGACCTGCTGTATCGCTACCGCAGCGGCATCCTGCCGGTGGAGATCCCGGCCATCGTCTCCAACCACCGGGACTTCTACCAACTGGCCGCGTCCCACGACATTCCGTTCCACCACCTGCCGGTGACGCCGGAGAACAAGGAACGGCAGGAGTCGCGCCTGCTGGAGTTGGTGCGCGAACAGCGCGTGGACCTGGTGGTGCTCGCCCGGTACATGCAGATCCTCTCCGCGGAGACGTGTGATGCGCTGCGCGGGCGGCTCATCAACATCCACCACTCGTTCCTGCCCAGCTTCAAGGGGGCGCGGCCGTATCAGCAGGCCTACGACCGGGGCGTGAAGCTGATTGGCGCCACGGCCCACTTCGTCACGGGCGACCTGGACGAGGGACCCATCATCGAACAGGACGTGGAGCGCGTGGACCACACGCTGTCGCCCGAGGCGCTGACGGCGATGGGGCGCGACGTGGAGAGCGTGGTGCTGGGCCGCGCGGTGACGTGGTTCGTGCAGCACCGCATCCTGCTCAACGGCCACAAGACCGTCGTGTTCCGCTGAGCTGGCGGGTGGTGACGACCGCCGACCGGCGGTACGCTCACGCAATGCGACCTCTTCGGTATTCCATCAACGTCACCTTGGATGGCTGCTGTGATCATCGTGCGGGCTTCGCGGACGAAGATCTGCACCGTCACGCGGTCGAGAACCTCGAACGGGCCGATGCCCTCCTCTTTGGCCGGGTGACCTACGAAATGATGGAGGAAGCGTTTCGGCCGCAGGCAGGGGCGGGAGCGGGGCCTGAGCAGACGGACCCCTTCGCCCGGGCGATCGACGCGGCAAAAAAGTACGTCGTGTCGAGCACCCTGGACCGGGTCGATTGGAACGCGGAGCTCGTGCGCGGGGACCTGGGGACGGCTGTTCAACAGCTCAAGAGGGAGTCGGGGAAGGGGCTGTTCGTGGGAGGCGTGAAGCTCCCGCTGGCGTTGGCGGAGCTCGGGTTGATCGACGAGTATGAGTTCGTGGTGCATCCCAGGCTGGCGGGCCACGGGCCGACGTTGTTCGCGGGGCTGTCCAAGCCTCTCGACTTGAGGCTCGTGAGCCGACTGGAGCTCGCCTCGGGGGCGATGGCCATGAGGTATGAGCCGAGAAGATAGTCATCCCGCTTGGCCGGCGGGGCACGCGGCGCCCGCGCCGAGCACGTCCGCGTCGTGGTGCACCTGCACCGCGCCGGACGCCTCCAGGTGACGCACGAAGAGCGAGCCGAAGACCTCCGCGTTGCCGCTCAGGTTGAGCTGGGCCTGGGGCGCGTAGAGGTTGCCCGCGAGCGTGCTGCCCGCGGAGATGTCCAACGCCTGCGAGCCCGCCACGTAGACGCGCACCCGCGAGGGCAGGGCGGCGGACCCCAGCGTGAGGTCGCCGGACACGATGAAGCCCCCCGCGAGGAAGAGGTCCAGTTCGCCGGGAGGCTGCACGTCCACGGTGAGCGCTTCCTTCAGGTCCACGCCACCGGGGATGAACAGCGCGGTGCGGCCCCGGATGCGCAGCGTGGCCCGGCCCGGCCCCGCGATGCGCGTCAGCAGGAAGCGGCCACAGGGCAGCTCCAGCACGCGCTCGCCGGTGACGTCCGTCAGCGTCGCCGGGTCCAGGCCGATGGCCGCGTTGTCGTTGTCCACGGTGTGGTGGGCGATGAGCGCGGCCGGGTCGAAGCGGGAACCCTCGGCACAGTCACAGGGGATGACCGCGGGCACGGGCTCACGGCGCAACTCCGACGCCTGGGCAGGGCCCGGGGAGAACTCCGGAGGGACGGTGAGCACGCCGCCCACGGTGAGCGCGGCGAGCCCCACGTCCCCATTCACCCGTGCGTCACCCGTCACGGTGGCGGAGGTTCCTGGGCCGGAGAGGGGACCGTTGCTGTCCAGGCCGCCGCCCACCGTGAGCGGACTGCTCAGCTGGACGCCCCCCACCTGGAGCAAGCCGCCCACCGTGACGCGGTCGTTCGCGGACAGGACTCCGTTCACGCCCACGTCGCCGCCCGTGCCACCGGGAGCGTAGGGGCCCGCCGAGCTTCGGAACGCATCCACGGTGAAGGGGGCGCTGAGGGACAGTCCCTCGCAGGAACACGCCGCGCGGCGGAACAGCGTCTGCGCCAGCTGGCCGCTGCACACCTGAGGCCCCGCTGCCGGATTGCCCAGCAGGAGCGGAGGCCCGCTGTCCTCGCAGTGCGCTGCCCATTCATCCGGAACGTCGGTCCCCGCGTCGGGTGAACGCAGCGTGGCCACCGGATCATCCACCGTGCACCCGGCACCCAGCAGCGCGGTCCAGGCCACGAACCCCGCGATGTGGAGCCTCATTGCGGCGACAGCTCCCGGAGCCGCGCGCGCGACGCCGCGCTCAGCGGCGAGTCCGGATGCAGCGAGAGGAACTCACCCAGCGCTCGGGCCTCCGCGGCCGTGTCGCCCAGGGCGCGGTGGGCTTCCGCCACGCCGTGGCGCGCCTCCGGATCCAACATGCCACCGGGTTGCAGCCGCACCGCGTCCTGGTACTGGCGCAGGGCGCCTCGCGCGTCGCCCAGGTGCTCCAACCGCAGCGCCCCCGACGCCACACGCGCGACGTACGCCGCCAGCGACGACGGCTCCGCGCGGATGACGCGCAGGTACAGCCCTTCCGCTTCCTTCCAATTCCCCGCCGAACGGAACGCGTTGGCCTGCCGCAGCAGGTCCTCCGGCTTCGACGACTCCTTCACGGTGATGCTCGGACGCAGCGGCCGGGGATGCTCGATGACGAAGGGCTCGGGCGGCGCGGGCGGGGGCAGGGGCACCGGCTCCAGCGTGGCCATCCGCGTCGGCTCCGGCACGGCTGGCGTCAGCACCTGCGGGGGCGGTTGCGCGGGCCGCGCATAGCGCCACACGGCGGCGGCCGCGGCCCCGGTGAAGACGAGCGCCGCGCCCGCCATCAACCACACGGGAGGCCGCCTGCGTCTTCGCGGCGGCTCCGGCGCCTGCTGGAGCGCCGCGTCCAACGCCGCCTGGACGAGCGCGCTCGAACGCTGCCGGGACAGCCGCCGCGCGGGCCCACTGCCGTTGTCCAGGGGCCGCAGCAGGTCGTCCAGCGGCTCACCGTCACCGTCGTCGGGGGGGCGGGGGCTCATGACGACTCCCCCTCGGGTGCCTCGCCATCCGAGGCCAGCGCGCGCAAGGCGGTGCGTCCCAGGCGCAGGCGGCTGCGCACGGTCTCGAAGGGGACTCCCAGCTCTGTCGAAATCTCCTGCACGCTCAATTCCAGGACGTGGTGCAGCACCAGCGCGTGCCGCTGCTCCGTCGACAACCTGTCCAGTAACGTCACCAGGTGACGGCGGTGCAGATATTCGTCCGCCGGCGCTTCGTCGGACGGCACCGCCAACAACTCCACCGGGTCCCCACTGTAGCGGGCCTCGCGGCCGCGTGAACGCTTGAGCCACGCGAACGTGGTGCGCACCACCACCCGGTCCACCCAGCCGTGGAAACGCCCGTCGCCGCGATAGGTGGGCAGGCCCCGCACCAGCGCGATGAGCGACTCCTGGGCGATGTCCTCCACGTCCATGTCCCCCCGCACCAGGTAGCGCACCAGGTTGCGCACGCGCGGCAGCAGCTCCAGGAGCAGGGACTCGGTCGCGTCGCGCTGTCCCCGCATGGCCGCCGTCAGCCGGGCGTCCTCGCCACGGGGCGCGACGGTCGCATGTGAGCCCGAGCTCCTCATGCCCATCAAGGAGAAGGGACGCCGCCCATTCGGGTCATCGGTGCTCACGGAAAAATCACCATCCCCACGCCCAGTCGGGGACGCACGGACGCACCGTCCTCCCGGAGCACGAAGCCGCCATCCACCGCGTACCCCAGCCGTGGGCGTCCCAGGAGCACCTCGCCCGACAGCGCCGCCTCCAACGCGAGCGCCGGCCCCAGCCGCCACGCCACCCGCACCGCCGGCCCCACGACGAAAGCCACCACCCTGCGAGAGGGCGCCGGCTCCACCTCCGCGGCCCGCGCCTCCGTGCGCCGCCAGAAGCCCGCGACACCCGCCCCCAGGCCCACCGTGCCCTCC
>NZ_RAWF01000123.1:0-28318 GCF_003612075.1 Corallococcus sp. CA041A | reverse complement strand
GGACTGAATTGGACCCCTGAACCACTACCGCTGTCCGACGCCCAATCCCTTATCAAGTCCCGTGCCAGGGCCCTGGCTCGGGGGTCCCAGGGGGAGCCCGAAAGGGCGTGGAAGGTACGGGGCTCACGTTGGGCAATCCTCTTCCACCCTGTGGAAGCGATCGGCAGAAAGCACAGGGGCGAACACCGGGGTAGGACCGGAATTTTTCCCGGATGCGCCCATGTGCGCCTGATGTGGCACGCCGTAACCCACTGCATTCCAAGGGTTTTCCCTCCCCCCAGCCGCTGGCACACGCGCTGCTAAGAGCCTCCGCCAGAAGCGAACCACCCGGCCCTTCAGGGCGTGTGAACGGTGGATCGCACGGAACATCAGTGAACGAAGGAGAGCGGAAGATGGGAATGCGGCGCACGGGGTTCTGGACGGTGATGGGGATGCTCCTCCTGTCGGGTTGTGCTCACCAGCAGACGCTGAAGGTCGACAACGCGGAGCAGCCCTACCGCATCGGCCGCGAGGACGTGCTCGACGTGAGCGTGTGGCGCGATCAGGAGCTGTCGCGCACGGTGCCGGTGCGTCCCGACGGCTTCATCTCCATTCCGATGGTGGGGGAGATCCAGGCCGCGGGCAAGACGCCCACGGAGCTGGCGGAGGCGCTCAGTTCGGGCCTGCAGCCGTACGTGCAGGAGCCGCGCGTGACGGTCATCGTCCGCGAGGTCAACAGCAGCCGCGTCTTCGTCACGGGCGAAGTGGCCCACCCGGGCGCCTACCCGCTGCGCGGCCGCGTGTCCCTGCTGCAGGCCATCGCGCTGGCCGGCGGCTTCACGGACTTCGCCAACTCGGACGGCATCGTCGTCATCCGCACGGACGGCAAGGGCGGGCAGATTCCGGTGCGCTACAGCGACCTGGTCTCCCCCGACGGCGAGAGCGTCATCCTGCGGCCGGGTGACACCGTCGTCGTCCCGTGAATCAGGACGGACGCGAAGCCATCAAAGACAGGCATCGGGAAGCAGCGAACATGGGCGTGGGCGTGGGTCAGGACGGGAGGGCGGCGGTGAGGGGCAACTGGAAGCGGGCAGTGATTGCAGGCTGTCTCATCGCCGCGCCGGCCGCGCAGGCGGCCACCATCCTGGAGCCTCGGCTCCGCCTCACGGCGGAGGAGCGCTTCGACAACGACATCCGTCTGGGCGGGACTGGCACCAACGGGCAGTTCATGACGAAGCTGTCCCCTCGGCTGGGCCTGGACGTGAAGAACGAGCAGCTGACGCTCGAGTCCTTCTACGCCACGGACCTCCTGGCCCGGCACGGCTCCGGGACGACGACGGTGGACCACCGCGCGGGCGTGGGCTTCCGGGACGTGTTGTCCCGGCGGCTGCGGCTGGACGCCAGCGCGCGGGTGTTCCGCGTCACCGACCCCACGTCGCTGCCGCGTGACGGCCTGGCGCGCTCCACGGCGCCCACCTTCTATGCACAGACGAAGGTGGGGCTCACGGGGCGCGTGTCGGAGCGGCTGGACGTGCGCGGCAACTACATGTTCGAGGCGACGCGCATCATCGAGCCGGGACGGGTGGCGGGTTATGCGCACACCCCGTCCGTGGAGCTGTGGTACCGCACCACGCGCCGGCTGTCCTTGGGCGCCGAGTACCGTTACCAGGGCTTCCTGTACGACCAGGACTACAGCCAGGCGCACGGCGCTTCCGCGGCCCTGCGCTACCGGCTGACGCGGCCCACCACGCTCACCCTCCGGGGCGGGCCGGTGCGCTACCTGCCTTCGGACGCGACGCGCGGCGGGTGGATGCCCCGCGTGGCGGTGGAGCTGGTGCGCGAGGGCGAGCGCACTGACTTCGGCTTCGCCGTGGGCCACGACCTGGTGGGCGCGAGCGGTTTTTCCGGCGCGGTGTGGGCGGATTACGCGTCGGTGATGGGGGCGCATCGTTTCACGCAGAAGCTGTCGGCCTTCGGGGCGGCCAGCTTCTTCCGGAACGGCACGGCGCCCGGTGAGAACTACACGCAGTGGCGAAACACCACGAACGTGTCGCAGGGCTATGCGGTGGGTGGAGGCGTCGAGTACCGGCTGAGCCGGAAGCTGGCGCTGCAGGGCGCGTTCGACCGCATCGCGCAGGTGGGTGCGGCGGATGTCGCTGGGGCGGGGGACCTGACACGCAACGTGTTCGCCCTCCGTCTGGTCATGACAGCTTGGTAGGCAACCTTTGAGAGCTACGAGGATGGAGGAGCGGATCATGGAGCGTGGGATGACGGCGGACCAGTTGCTTTCGGCGCTGTGGCGCCGCAAGGCCCTGGTGGGGGCGATCGCTGCAGCAATCTTCGTGTTGGGTGCGGCCATCGTGATGACCCGGCCGAGCATTTATGAAGCGTCCGTGGTGGTGCGTGTGGAGCCGCAGCGCCCTGGCGAGGAGATGGTCCAGCGCACGGTGAGCGAGCTCATCGAGCAGCGGCTCGTCACCGTCCGCCAGGAGTTGCTGGCGCGGCCGGTGCTGCAGAAGGCCATCGAGGAGATGAACCTCTACCCGGAGCTCGTGTCCGATAAGGGCATCGAGGCGGCGGTGGAGCAGATGCGCAAGGACCTCACCGTGCGCGTCGAGGGTGAGACGGCCTTCGAACTCACCTACGCGGGCCGCGACCCGCAGGTGGTGGCGCAGGTGGCCAACCGCCTGCCGGCCATCTTCTCCGAGGAGACGCTGAAGATCCGCCAGACGCAGGCGGCCCGCGCCACCGACCTCTTCACCGAGGAGATGGTCGCCATGGGCAAGGCCGTGTCCTCCTGGGAGACGAAGATCTCCAAGTTCAAGGTGGACCACCTGGGCGAGCTGCCCGAGCAGATGGAGATGAACATGCGCGGCCTGGAGCGCATTGGCGCCCAGCTGCAGATGAAGTCCGAGGAGCTGCGCACCGCCGAAGCGCGCCGCTCCGACCTGGCCCGCGCTCGCAACGCCGCGGACAGCGAGGCCGGCCGCCTGGAGGCCACGGAGAGCGGGCTGTCCCGCACCCTCACGCAGGCCAAGACGCAGTGGACGCCGGATCACCCGGAAGTGAAGCGGATGGAGCGTGAGCTGGGTGACATCAGCGCCCAGCGCAAGGACGCCGAAGGCCGCATGTTCGCCGAGCGCAACGAGCGCACCCGCGTGTCCACGCTCATCACCAACGTGCAGAAGGACATCGTGGATCTCCAGAAGCAGGCCGAGGCGTACCAGGCGCGGCTGAACAACACCCCGCGCTGGGCCCAGGAGCTGGCGGTCATGAACCGGGACTACGAAATCGCCCGCACCAAGTACCAGAGCGTGGTGAGCCGCAAGGTGGAGGCGGAGATCGCCCAGGAGCTGGAGGCCAAGAGCGCCAAGAGCCTGTTCAATGTCATCTCGCCCGCCGGTGTGCCTTCCTCGCCTGCTCGCCCTGACCGCATGACGGGCCTGCTCATCGCCGCCCTGGTGGCCCTGTCGCTGGGTGTCCTGACTGGCACCGTCCTGGAGATGCGCGACGACAGCCTGCGCGATGGCACCGAGGTCCGCGAGCGCATCACGCTCCCTGTCCTGGCGGTGGTCCCGAACATGCAAGGCAAGACGGAGAAGCGGATCTTGATGCCGATGGCTGGGAGCAAGAACAGCGTCTCCTCGCCTACTTCCCTGAACTAATTGCCGACCCCATACGGAAAGGATTGGAGAACTCAGATGGATTCGACGATGGAGCGGGCCGGTAACTTCCTCCCCCGCGTGGATGAGAGCGCGGCTTCCTCGAACGCAGTGGACCGCCGGGTGGTGACGCTCACGGCCCCTGCTTCCGCGGCCGCCGAGCAGTACCGCACCCTGTATTACCGCCTGGAGCGGATGCGCGAGCAGCGTCCGATGAAGGTGGTGGCGCTCACCTCCGCGATGCCCGGCGAGGGCAAGACGGTGACGAGCGTGAACCTGGCCCTGGCCGCCGCCCGGGCGAACCCGGAGCGCCGCATCCTGCTGGTGGATGCGGACCTGCGCCGGGGGCAGGTGGCCCCCACGCTGGGCATGCGCAACAAGGTGGGCCTGGCGGAGCTGCTGGCCGGTGAGTGCGACGTGCGCGACGTGGTGCGCCGTTTCAACTCCACGCGGCTGGCGGTCATCCCCGCCGGCTCCACGCCGGAGGAGAGCACCCAGGTGCTGGCCAGCGCCCGCATGAAGCAGTTCCTCAAGGCGGTGCGTGAGGGCTTCGACGAGGTGTACGTGGACCTGCCGCCCACGCTGCCGTTCGCGGACGCGGCCATCCTGGGCCACCAGATGGACGGCGTGCTGATGGTCATCCGCGCCAACGTCACCCCCTCCAAGGTGGTGAACCAGGCGGTGGAGCAGCTGGCGGGCGCGGCGCTGGTGGGCTGCGTGCTCAACGGGGCGGAAGTGAACGCGACCCCGTACCTGAAGAACTACGTGAAGAAGTAGCAGTCGGTTGTCGAGTTGAAGTGATTCGTGGCCCGACCCGCTCCTCGCACCGATGAGGTGCGATGGGCGGAGGGCCTGGAGCGGCGGCGGGTTGGGGTTGGAGGAGTCACGTGCTTCGCGTTTTCCACCACTATTTTTCAGCCAAGAAACTGACGTTCTTCCTCGCCGAGTCCTCGGCGATCGCGCTGGCCTGTGTCGCGGGTGCCGCGGCCTGCGCGGCCCTCTTCGCGCCCCTGGGTTCCCAGCCGCCGTTCGCCACGCTGTGGCCGACGCTGGTGGGACTGGGCCTGGCCTTCGTCGTCACCTTCCAGTTCACGCTGTACCTGTTGGACCTGTATGACCTGCGCATCGCGGCCGAGGACCGGACGCGCGGCTACCGCTTCCTCAAGGCCGCGGGCGTCACCGCGATGGTGGCGGGTGGCGTGATGCTGCTCCTGCCGCTGGCCCTGCCGGTGGTGCTGCCTCCGGGCACGCTGCTGGGTGGCGCGATGGGCGCCCTGGCCGGCACCCTGGTGGTGCGCGTCTCCATCCGGGCGCTGGTCGGTGAACCCGACGCGGTGCTTGTCGTCGGTGATGGCCTCAAGGCCCGCGCGGTGGCGAGCGCCATCGAAGACGGCGGCGAGGGTTCCTTCCGCGTGGTGGCCCTGGTGGACCCGCGCAAGGTGGAGGAGCCGCTGGACGCGATGGCGGCTCGGCTCAACGCCTCCTACGTGGTGCAGGCCGCGGATGACATGCGCGGCGCCAACTGGGTGGACTCGCTGCTGCGCTGCCGGCTGGACGGGCGGCGGGTGTACGACGCGGCGGGCTTCTGCGAGCGCGTGCTGCGCCGCATCCCGGTGCAGTTCCTGCGAGCGAGCGACTTCGCCTTCGCGGATGAGATGACGGTGTCGCCCCTGCGCCGGGCCTTCAAGCGCGTGTTCGACGTGGCGGTGGCGTCGCTGCTCCTCCTGATGGCTTCGCCCTTCCTGATCCTGGTGGCGCTGGCCATCAAGCTGGACTCCAGGGGCCCCGTCTTCTACCGGCAGGACCGCGTAGGCCTGGGTGGCCACGCGTATCCGCTCTGGAAGTTCCGCAGCATGCGCACCGACGCGGAGAAGAACGGCGCGGTGTGGGCGCGCTCCAACGACGACCGCGTCACGCGGGTGGGCAAGTTCATCCGCAAGACGCGCATCGACGAGATTCCGCAGGTGTTCAACGTGCTGCTGGGCCACATGAGCTTCGTGGGCCCTCGTCCGGAGCGCCCGGTGTTCACCGAGCAGCTCAAGCAGCAGATTCCGTTCTACGGCGTGCGCGAGGCGGTGAAGCCGGGCATCACGGGGTGGGCGCAGATCCGCTACCCCTACGGCGCTTCGGTGGAGGACGCGCGCAACAAGCTGGAGTTCGACCTGTACTACGTGAAGAACGGGTCGCTGTTCCTCGACGTCGGCATCATCTTCCACACCGTCCGGCACGTGCTGTTGGGGCGGGGTGCTCGGTAGCTCGGTTCAGTAGTAGGCGTTGATGACCGTCCGCGGCCTCCGGTTGTCGGGGGAGGCCGGGATGCCAAGGGTGGGTAGCCATGGATTGGGATGGGCGAGGGGGTCGGAACATGGTGGGCATGGACGTGGACGCACCGTTCTCAGAGCAGTGGAACCAGGACGACGCGCGCAGCAAGCAGCAGGCCGTGGAGCGCAACGAGCTGCTGCAGGCGCCAAAGAACCGTCCCACGCGCATCGTCGCGATGGGCGGCGGTACGGGCCTGCCCATGGTGCTCAAGGGGCTGGCCCGGCGCGCGGCCCCCAAGGGCGGCCAGCCAGGCGTGGACATCACCGCGGTCGTGGCGATGAGCGACGACGGCGGCAGCTCCGGCCGCCTGCGCCGCCAGCACGGCGTGCTGCCCCCGGGTGACATCCGCAACTGCCTGGTGGCGCTCGCGGGTGGCAAGAGTGCACTGAAGGAGGTGTTCCAGTACCGCTTCGGCGGCGCGAAGGGCCTCGCCGGCCACGCGGTGGGCAACCTGCTCATCGCCGCGCTCGCGGAGCTGAAGGGCGACTTCCTGGAGGCGGTGCGGCTGTCCGGGGAGCTGTTGGGCGCGCAGGGCCAGGTGCTGCCCAGCACGCTCGCGTCGGTGCAGCTCGTCGCCCAGATGCATGACGACACGGAGGTCGTGGGCGAGCGCAACATCTGCCGCGCCCAGGGCCGCGTGCGCCGCGTGTCGCTCAGCCCCCGTTCTCCGCCGCCGGTGGACGGCCTGCTGGAGGCCATCTACTCGGCGGACCTCATCGCCATCGGGCCGGGGTCGCTGTACTCGAGCGTGCTGCCCAACCTGCTGGTGGATGGCGTGGCCCAGGCGCTGAAGGAGACGCGCGCGCTGAAGGTCATGGTGGCCAACCTGATGACCCAGCCGGGTGAGACGGACGGCATGAACTGCCTGGACCACGTGCAGGCCGTCATCGACCACGTGGGGCCGGTGCTGGACGCGGTGCTCGTCAACGGCCGGGCGCCCAATGAGGATGCCATCCAGCGCTATGCGCGCAAGGGCTCCTTCATGGTCACGGCGGAGACGCGGGAGCTCTTGTCCTCCGGCGTGATTCCGGTGCAGGCGGACCTCCTCAAGGAAGGTTCCAAGATCCGACACGACAGCCGCAAGGTCGCTGCCTGCCTGCTGAAGATGGCGCGCAGCGGGTTGTAGGCCGCATTGGCCATCACCACCTTGGGGCCCGCGAACATGGAAGCCATTCAACTATCGACTGCCTCCCAGGTCGTGGAAGTCAACGACCGGGCGGACTTCATGTCCCTGGAAGCCGAGTGGAACCAGCTGGTGGAGACGACCTCCCACGAGCTGTTCTACCGGCATGAGTTCCTGCGGCTGTGGCTGGACAACTTCGCCGCCGGAGCACGCATGCGCGTGCTGCTGATGCGCGGCGAGGACGGAACGCTCACCGCCGCGCTGCCGCTGGTGGAGGAGCGCACGTCGATGTACGGCGTTCCTGTCCGCCAGCTCACCTCCGCGGCCAACGCGCACTCCTGCCGCTTCGACATGCTGGCGCGGGAGCCGGATGCCGCGGCCCAGGCCTTCCTCGCGCACCTGCGCGCGACGGGCGGCTGGGACGTGCTGCGGCTGACGGACGTGCCGGACGGCGGCGTGGGCTTCCGCCTGATGGAGGCCGCGAAGCAGGGCGGTCTGCCGGTGGGCGAGTGGGAGTCATTGCAGTCGCCCTACGTGCCGCTGCCCGCGAAGAAGGACGCGTACTTCGCGAAGCTGCCGTCCAAGTTCAAGGCCAACTGCCGCCGCCGGCGCCGCAAGCTGGAGGAGAAGGGGAAGGTCACCTTCGAGCGCATCTCCGGCGGGCTGGACCTGGAGGGCACGCTGGAGGAAGGGCTGCTGCTGGAGCAGAGCGGCTGGAAGGGCGCGAATGGCACGGCCATGGCGCAGGACGCGAAGACGCGCGGCTTCTACACGGAGCTGGCGCGGGACTCGGCCTACCGCAAGCGGCTGGCGCTGTACTTCCTGCGTGTGGACGGGCGCGCGGTGGCGTTCCAGTACGGCCTGGAGTTCGGCGGGCGCTACTTCCTGCTGAAGCCCGGCTACGACGAGTCCCTGAAGGAATGCAGCCCGGGGCAGCTCCTGATGGAGGAGGTGCTGGCGGACTGCCTGGACCGGGGGCTCACCGAGTTCGATTTCCTGGGGCCGGACATGGTGTGGAAGCGCGACTGGACGGATCAGGTCCGGCGGCACACCTGGCTCTACGTATTCAACGACACCGCCTTCGGCCGGGCCCTGTGCGCGGCGAAGTTCCGGTGGGTACCGGCGGCGAAAGAGGTGGTGGCGCGATGGAAGAAGTGAAGACGACCGACAAGATGTTCGTGCCGTCCCTGCCCACGCTGTGGCCGGGAATGCTGATGGCCCCGCCGCGTCCGGGGGCGCTGCCGCCGTTCTCTTCGCCCAACGCGCGGTACTTCTACTTCGCGCGCAACGCCGTCTGGCTGACCATCAAGATGCTGCGCCTGGACGGCGGCGAGGTGCTGATGCCCGCCTACCACCACGGCGTGGAGGTGGAGGCGGTGGTGGACGCGGGCGCCATTCCGCGCTTCTACCGCGTGGGCAGCCGCTGGGATGTGGACGTGGCGGACGTGGCGAAGCGGATTACGCCGAAGACGCGCGCGCTCTATCTCATCCACTACGCGGGCTTCCCGGGGCCGGTGGACGCCATGCGCAAGCTGGCGGACGAGCACGGCATCCCGTTGATTGAGGACTGCGCGCTGTCGCTCCTGTCGTCGGACGGCGCGACGCCGCTGGGCACCACGGGCGACGTGGGCATCTTCTGCCTCTACAAGACCCTTCCGGTACCCAATGGAGGTGCGCTGGTCGTCAACGGCAAGCGCTCGTACAGCCTGCCGGAGCCGCCGTCGCCGCCGCTGGCGTCCACCTTCAGCCACACCGTGTCCGCGCTGCTGCAGAACATGGAGCTGCGCGGTGGGGCGGTGGGCCGGGGGCTGCGCGGCCTGGTGCGCTCGGTGGGGCACGGCACGGTGAAGGCCGCGAGCATCGAGCGGGTGGCCACGGGCACGCAGCACTTCGACCGGCGGCACGTGGACCTGGGCATGAGCCCGCTGACGAAGCGGATTGCCCTGGCGCAGGACCTGGAGTCCATCGTCGAGGCGCGCCGCCGCAACTACTTCCTGCTGCTGGGCCGGCTGCGCGACGTGTCGCCGCCGCTCTTCAACCAGCTGCCTCCGGGCGTCAGCCCGCTGTTCTACCCAATGGTGGTGCAGGACAAGGAGCTGCTGCTGGCGAAGCTGCGTGAGAAGGGCATCGACGCCATCGACTTCTGGAAGCGCTTCCATCCCGCGTGCGACCCGTCGGAGTTCCCGGAGGTCGCGCAGCTGCGGCGCACGATTTTGGAGATTCCGTGCCACCAGGATCTGTCGCCGGAAGTCATGGGGCAGGTGGCGGACGTGGTCCGGGAGGCGCTGAAGTCCGAGCGCCGGCCGAGCAAGCGCGCGTCGTGAGGGAACAGGGGCTGGCTCCCGGGTTGCAATCGCCCCCGGGGGCCGGGGCATTGCTTCGGGAAAGGCATCAGGGTGACGCGGTGATCCGCGAAGACGAGTTGACGTCGGGGCCGAGGTTGGCGCCGCGGCTGGACGTGGCGGCGGTGGGCAGTGCCTCGCAGCTGGCGGGGATGCGGGCGGAGTGGAACTCGCTGCTGGACGCGAGCACGGCCGGTCCGTTCAACGCGTGGGAATGGCTGTATCCGTGGTGCCGGCGCATCTCGCCTGACGTGCGGCCGCTGGTGCTGACGGCGCGTGACAGGCTGGGCACGCTGGTGGGCCTGTTGCCGCTGGGATTGGAGCACCGCTGGGTGAATGGCATGCGCGTGCGGCGCCTGGGCTTCCTGGGTGAGACGCACGTGGGCAGCGACTACCTGGACGTGGTGGCGCGCAAGGGCCGTGAGGCGGAGGTGGCCCGGACGTTCTTCAACGTGCTCCAGGGGCTGCGCGACGAGTGGGACGTGCTGGATTTGACGGACCTGCGCGAGGGTTCGACGACGCTCGGCGTGGCGCGCGAGGTGTTTGGCGACGTGCGCGTGACGGAGCGCTACGTGTGCCCGTACGAGACGCTGGTGCCGGGCGAGCCGTTCGATGCGTTCCTCAAGCGCACGGGCCGCCGGGACAACTACCTGCGCCGCCGCAAGTGGCTGGAGAAGCAGGACGGCTACCGCATCGAGCGCACGGACGCGCCGGGTGCGCTTGCCGGGCCGATGACGGACTTCTTCCGGCTGCATGCGCTGCGCTGGTCCTCGGATGGAGGGTCGCAGGGCATCAAGGGCGCCGGGGTGGAGGCGTTCCACCGGGACGCGACGCAGTGGTTGGCGGAGCGGGGCCGGCTGCGGATGTACACGATGAAGGTGGGCGGCCAGGCGGTGGCGTCCGTGTACGGCATCCTGCATGGCCAGACGTTCGTGTACTTCCAGTCCGGCTATGACCCGGCGTGGCGCAACCGCAGCGTGGGCCTGGTGCTGGTGGGCGAGACGTTCAAGGACGCCATCGACATGGGCCTGACGGAGTACGACTTCCTGCGAGGCACGGAGACGTACAAGTCCGACTGGGTGACGAAGCAGCGCCAGACGGTGTCCCTGCGCGCGCACGGCGCGGGCTTCGCGGGCACGTGGTTCACGCGCTCCGAGGAGTGGGCCCGACAGACGCGCAACGCGGTGAAGGGTGTGCTGTCGGATGAACTGGTGGAGAAGGTGCGCCGGTTCCGTCGGCGGAAGGCCGCGGTGCATTGACGCTCGGTGGCGGCGTGGCGGATCCTGGCGGGTGCCATGGAGAAGCTGCGCTGCGCTGTCCTGGATGACTATCAGGGTGTTTCAACGCGGCTCGCGGATTGGTCTTCCGTGAGCGGACAGGTCGAGGTGACGGTGCTCCGCGAGCACTTCTCCGGTGAGGAGGAGTTGGTCGCGGCGCTGTCGCCGTTCGACCTGCTCGTCGTCATGCGGGAGCGCACGCCGTTTCCGAAGTCACTGATCGAGCGGCTGCCACGGCTGCGGTTGCTGGTGACGACGGGGATGCGGAATGCGTCCATCGATGTGGCCGCGGCCACCGCGCGCGGCGTGACGGTGTGCGGGACGGCGAGCGCGACCGAGCCTCCGGTGGAGCTGACGTGGGCGTTGATATTGGCGCTCGCGAGGAACGTGGTGGGGGAGAGCACGGCGTTCCGGCAGGGGGGCCCGTGGCAGCACTCGGTGGGCGTGGACCTGCACGGGAAGCGGCTGGGGCTCCTGGGCCTGGGGAAGATCGGGAGCCGGGTGGCCCGCGTGGGTGCGGCGTTCCGGATGGACGTCGTCGCGTGGAGCCCGAACCTCACGGACGCGCGGGCCGCTGAAGTCGGGGTGACGCGGGCCGCGTCGAAGGAGGCGCTCCTGGAGACGAGCGACTTCGTGTCCATCCACCTGGTGCTGGGTGAGCGTTCGCGGGGGCTTGTGGGGCGTGCGGAGCTCGCGAGGATGCGGCCCACGGCGTACCTCATCAACACGTCGCGCTCGGCCATCGTGGATCAGCCGGCGCTGGTTGAGGCGCTCCAGCAGGGTGTCATCGCGGGCGCGGCGGTGGATGTCTTTGAAACAGAGCCGGTGCCTACGGACGACGTGCTGCGGACGCTGCCGAATCTGCTGGCGACGCCGCACCTGGGATACGTGTCCCAGGGGAACTACGCGACGTACTTCCGTGAGGCCGTGGAGGACATCCGCGCGTTCCTCGACGGTGCGCCCATCCGCGGGCTGGGCTGACTGGCTACTGCTGCGCGACCTGCTCGCGCAGCTGGGCGATGGCGGGGGCCAGCTGCGGGGGCTGCATGTTCTTGGGCACTTCCACCGTGAAGCGTTCGAAATGCTCCAGCGCTCCGGCCTTGTCGCCCCGGCGCAGCGACAGGCTGCCCAGGAAGATGAGCGCCTCCTGCGCGTCCGGCCACGTGTCCACCAGCTCCATCAGCTCCTGCTCCGCGCCCTGCAAGTCGCCCTGCGACGCCGCGCGCAGCACGCCCCGGTGCACCCGCAGCTCCACGTTGAACGGATCCACCGCCAGGCCCTTCATCGTCACCTTCAGCGCTTCGTCGAACTGCTGCTGACGGATGAGCTCGTGGCTCAGCATCGACGCGGCCTCCACGTCGCCCGGGTTCGACGCCAGCCGCTGGCGCGCCTGCTCCAGCTCGTCGTTCATCTCGGGCATCTGCGGCATCTGCTGCTGCTGGGCCATGCCCGGCGGCGTCGCGCCCGTGCCCATCTGGCCTTCTTCACGCGGCTTCTGCTCGGAGACGAGCAGGTAGCCCAGCCCTCCGAAGAAGACCACCACGCCCGCGCCCCACATCGCGCCCACCATCTGCGGGTTGC
The DNA here is from genome assembly GCF_003612075.1 of Corallococcus sp. CA041A. Lineage (NCBI taxonomy): Bacteria > Pseudomonadati > Myxococcota > Myxococcia > Myxococcales > Myxococcaceae > Corallococcus > Corallococcus sp. CA041A. The sequence continues at coordinate 16,032 of NZ_RAWF01000123.1, read as the reverse complement.
GCGACGCCCAACCCGAGGGCGCCGGCACGTTGCGCGCGGGCGCCTTCACTCCCGCCGCCTGCCGCTTCTGGTGCTCGTCCTTCGCGCGCAGCGCCGCGGCCGCTTCCTTCTCCAGCCGCGCCTTCTCCGCCGTGTAGTGCTCCGCGGTGAAGTGGTGCTTCTCCGCCTCCAGCGTGCGCAGCTGCTCGATGAGCGACTGCGCCCGCTGCGCCAGGTCGTCCGCCGTTCCGTCCGCCTTCGCCGTGGTGTCCGACGGCAGCGCGCTCCCCGTCTTCATCTTCATGTAGAGGAGCCACGCGGCCGCCAGCACGAAGGCGACCGAGAGGACGATGATTCCGGGCAACCAGTTGGTGGGCTCGGGCTGCATGGCTTAGCGCTCCAGCTCCCGGCGCACGGCCTGGAGGTAGGGGTCCGCTTCGTCCGTGGACGGCGCGGGGGTGGAAGGGGAGGGGACCGGCGCGGCTTCCGCGGGCGCGGCGCCCTCTGGCAATGGCTGACGCTGCTTCAGGATGACGAAGAGGCCGCCCAGCACCAGCGCGACCGGCCCCAGCCACACGAACCAGTTGAAGCCCTCCGCGCGCGGCTCCAGCAACACCCACTCGCCGTAGCGCGCCACGAAGTAGTCGACGATTTCGGTGTCCGTCTTTCCGTCGGAGACCAGCTCGCGCACCTTGTCCAGCTGCGCGCGCGCCATGGACGACGGGCTGTCCGCCACCGACAGGCCCTGGCACACCGCGCAGCGCAGCTTCTTCGCCAGCTGCTGCACTCGCGCCTCCTGGGCCGGCGCGAGAGGCTCACTCGCGGCCTGCTGCGGCGCGAACTGCCCCGTGGCAAGGCTCAGGGCGAGGGTCAACGAGACGAGGACGGCATTCATCGGGGGCTCCAGCGAGGGCCGTCCCTAACTACCGCCCCCTGACGGGTATTGCACACGGAATCCTGGGCCGCACGCCCGCCGCCCGGGCAGCCCTTCCGATTGAAGCCAGCGGCCTAGCCCCGGTAGCCCGAGTCGGGCTCGGTCTCCAGGTCCTGGTCCGGGTCGTACGGGTCGTCCTCCGGCGGCAGGTACTCCGCCGGCTCGTCGCGGCCCAGCGCGTGGCGCACGGCATGGAAGCCCACCGCCCCCAGGCCCAGGAGGAACGCGATGGGGCCCACCGCGAGCTTCACCCCCGCGAGCGCCCAGAGCAGGCTCACGCTCACCGCGCCCACCGGCACCCACCGCAGGAAGGCCGGGCGCTCCACGTCCGTCCGCAGCGCCGCGAGCACGAGCAGCGACAGGAGCGCCAGCAGCGGCAGCTCCGACAACGGCAGGTCCCAGCCCGAGCGCGACGCGACGCCGCCCCCCGCGCTGTAGAGAGAGTCGTCCGAGGGCCGGGTGGTGGGAATCACGCGCAGCTCGGCCGGCACGCTGCGCACGCCGCCCGGCACCGGCGCGTTGTCCGGCAGCGCCGAGCCGTCCGCCATCACCTTGCCCCACGACAGGAAGAGCGCCACCACGCACACCGCCACGCCCGCCAGCGCCACCACCCGGGGGAAGCCCAGGAGCGAGCGCAGGTCGAAGTCGCGCGCCACGCCGTCCGGCTCCGCGATGACCAGCTTGTACTGCTCCACGGCGATGAGCGCCGTCCCCGCCGCCCAGATGGGGAAGAGCAGGTTGAAGCCGGACAGCAGCCGCACGGACAGCGCCAGCAGCAGCAGCGTGAACGCGGCGGGGATCTCCGGCCTCATCAGCACCAGCGGCACGGAGTCCACCCAGCCGGGCGCGTTGCCGTCGCGGCGCAGCTCCCGCGCGACGAGCGCCACGCAGCCCACCAGCGACAGCAAGGTCCCCAGCACTCCCACGCTGGGGAAGAACGGCAGGATGGACAGCACCAGCGAGAACGCCACCAGCCCCACGCCCAACACGCTCTGCGAGTGGCCCGGCACGTCCTTCAGCCAGCGGGGGCCCGTGTACGGATCCTCGTCCTCGAACTCCTCTGGCGGAGGCTGTGCCTTGGAGCCGCGCGGGGGCTGAGCGCCGCTGGCCTGGCGCCGGTCTTCCTCCTCTTCGTCCAGGATCTCCGCCGCATAGGCCGGCTCGGTCATGGGACGGCTGGGGCGGTTGCTCCTGGCGCTGCTGGCTCGGGGCGGGGGCGCGGGACGTGCGGGCATCTTCGCGCCGCAGTTCTCGCAGTACATCAAGCGGACGTCCGCCGCGCTTTCACCGCACTCGGGGCACTGCATGGGAAGCCCACCTCGCTGGAGCAGGGGCCGGGGGAAGCCCTCGCGAACGACGCCGACAGATGGGACTTACTACGGATTCCAGGCCTCCCGCGAGGCGGCCCCGGGCCGCCCTCTTCCGGCTCCCGGGCGCCTGCCTTCCAAGCGGGCGGAAGTTGACTCAGTTCTGACGCGCGGCTTCCGCGGTGGGACGGGCCGCCGGCTGGGTCAGCTCCTGCACCCGGGTGGCCAGCGTCTTCGGGTCGATGGGACCCACGTGCTTGCCGCGGATGATGCCCTGCGCGTCGATGAAGTACGTCTCCGGCACGCCCGCGACGCCGTAGTCCACCGCCATGCGCGAGCGCTCATCCATCAGCTGCGGGAAGCTCGCGCCCATGCGGCGCAGGAAGTCGCGCGCGTTGGGCTCCGTGTCCTCGAAGACGACGCCCATGAACACGGCCTGGGAGCCCAGCTCGCGCGCGCCCCACTCGAGCACCGGGTGCTCGTACTTGCAGGGCCCGCACCACGACGCCCAGAAGTTGATGACCACCGGGCGGCCCTTCAGGTCCGCCAGCTTCACGGCGTCACCACCGTCCAGCGGCTTGAGCGTGAAGTCTGGCGCGGCCGCGCCCTTCAGCATGAAGGGCACCTCGTGAGGGTTCCGCCCGAAGCCCTGGAAGAGGACGAAGAGCAGCGCCGCCCCCACCGCGGCGAACACCAGCGGAAGCCGCCAGCGCTTCATGCCGCACCCCGCTCGGCGTCCGTGCCCGGCAGGGGAGGCGACGCTCCCACCGTCGGCGCGTCCGCGCGCAGCACCGCCGCCCGGCGCGAAGGCCATACGGCAATGAGCGTGCCCAACATCAGCAGCGGCAGGCTGTACCAGATCCATCCCACCAGCGGGAACACCCAGACGTTGAAGCTCGCCGTGCCCGTCGTCTCGCTGAAGGCCATCAGCGAGATGTACAGGTCCTCCTTCGGCGACTCACGCACCGCGGGCGTGCCCACGGGGTCCGTGCTCCGCTCGTAGTAGTTCATGCGCGGGCGCGCCTCCGTCACGTCGCCGTTGGGCGCCGTCACCTCCAGGCGCGCGGCGACGAAGGTGCGGTGCGGCTCCTCACCGCTGGACAGGCCCAGGTACTTCAGCTGGTAGCCGTCCAGCATCATCGTGCCGTCCTTCTTCAGCGTGCCGGACGTGTGCTTCACGTACGCGCTGGAGGCCGCCACGGCGACGATGATGAGCACGATGCCCAGGTGCACCACGTAGCCGCCGAAGCGCCGGCGCGACTTGCTCGTCGCGGTGGTCAGCGCCGTGACGAAGCCCTCCTTGCGCTCGGTCATGCGCACGCGCACCGGCACCACCAGCTCGCGCAGGGTGATGAGGGTGACGAAGCCCGCCAGGCCGAACGTGAGCAGCGGGTACACGCCGCGCAGCCCCGCCGCGTAGCAGGCGATGGTGATGACCACGCCCACCGCCGCGGGGATGAGGAACTGCCGGCGCAGCGTGGCCTTGTCCGGCGTGCCCCACGGCAGCACCGGGCCCACGCCCATCAGGAAGAGCACCGCGATGCCGCCCGGCACCGCCATCTTGTTGAAGTACGGCTCACCCACGCTCACGCGGATGCCGCGCACGGCCTCCGACACCAGCGGGTAGAGCGTGCCCAGGAGCACCGTGAAGGTGATGGCCACGAACACCAGGTTGTTCACCAGGATGCTCGCCTCGCGCGACAGCAGCGACGAGAGCCGGCCCTCCGGCGCCAGCAGGTGGCCGCGCGTGGCCAGCAGGCCAATGCACACCACCAGCAGGATGGCGATGAAGACCAGGAACGTGGGCCCGATGTCCGACTGGGTGAACGAGTGCACCGAGTTGAAGATGCCGGAGCGGGTCATGAACGTGCCCAGGATGGTGAGCACGAACGACGCGAGCGCGAGGCTCAGCGTCCACAGCTTCAGCATCCGCTTGCGCTCCTGCACCATGGTGGAGTGCATGAACGCCGTCGCGGTCAGCCACGGCAGGAACGACGCGTTCTCCACCGGATCCCACGCCCAGTAGCCGCCCCAGCCCAGCACGGCGTACGCCCACCACGAGCCCAGCACGATGCCCAGCGTGAGGAACATCCACGCGATGAGCGTCCAGCGCCGCAGGGGCGCCATCCACGCTTCACCAATCTCCCCGCGCAGCAGGCCCGCCACGGCGACGCCGAACGGCACCGTCATGCCCACGTAGCCCGCGTAGAGCATGGGCGGGTGGATGATCATCAGGAAGTGGTTCTGCAGCAGCGGGTTGGGGCCTGGACCGTCCGCCGGCACCGGCGACACGGCGCCCCAGGGATTGGCGGGGCCCGCGATGAGGAAGGCGAAGAAGACGCCCACGGCCAGCATGGTGCCCAGCGCCAGCTGCATGTAGCGCGCGTGCTCCTTGCGGTGCACCCAGGCGAACGCCGCCAGGTACACGCCCATGATGAGGCCCCAGAAGAGGATGGAGCCTTCCAGCGCGCTCCACAGCGACACGATGGTGTAGATGAGCGGCGTCGCGCGGCTGCCCACCTGGGCCACGTACTTCACGCTGAAGTCGTGGTTGATGAGCGCTTCCACCATCACCAGGTTGCTGCCGATCATGCACGCGGCGAAGCCCCACACCGCGCGCAGCACCCAGGGGTAGCTGGCGTCGTTGCGGCGCATGCCGCCCACCAGGCCCAGGATGGCGCCGAACGCTGCGAAGGCCAGGCCCGCGAGGACCAGCCCATAGCCCAACATTCCGTTCACGGCGCCCCCGGCGGCGTCGCGGTCGCGGTGGTGGCGCCTTCAGCCAGCGTGTCCTGCCACTTGCGCGGCTCCTCGCCTTCCTTGGGCGCGCGGTACTCGTTGGAGTGGTTCACCATCAGCCGGTTGGACGTGAAGACGCCGGACTTGTCGTAGGTGCCCTCCACCACGACGCCGATCTTCTCGCGGAACATCTGCGGGGGCGTCTCCAGTGAGCGCACGTGCACGCTCTTCGCGTTCGCGTCCGGGCCGTCCGCCACGCGGAAGTCCAGCGTGGTGTGGCCTTCATTCCACTGGATGCTGCCCGGCTGCACCACGCCGCCCAGGCGGATGGTGGCCGTGTAGGCCTTGTCGCCGTTGGAGATCAGCTCCGACGGGCTCCAGTAGTAGACGAGGTTGTCCCCGATGTTGCCGAAGGCGATGAAGCCAAGGCCAGCGCCGGCGAAGAGCAGGGCTCCCAGCGCGATGAGGCGGTTGCGGTTGACGGGCGTCATGGGCTCACTCCTTCGAATCGGCAGCGGCGCGGGGACGGCGCGCCCAGAGGGACACTGAGTAGAGCACGAAGGCGGCCACGGAGATGCCGTAGCAGGCCCCCACGTATCCCCAACCACCCTGGACACGGCCACTGCCCACCTGGGCCAGCAGCATCAGCGACGTCAGCGAGGTCATGTTCAGGCCACCTTCGAGGAATGGGTCGCGCGCTGCGCGGGGTCATCCGAGGGCAGCGCGTCCGGCAGCGCCACCTCCGCCTGCCGCTCCGCGAGCGCGATGCGGTAGCGGTGCACCATGAAGACGATGAGCAGCGCCAGCATGCCGAACGCCGACACGCGCAGCGGCAGCACCATCTGCGGGTCCACCGTCTTGGGGCTGGACTGCACCTGATGGAGGCTGCGCCACCAGCGCACGGAGAACCACACGATGGGCAGGTTGATGGCACCGATGATGGCCACCACCGCGCTCCACACCGCGCGCTTCTCCGGGTCTTCGACGAAGCGCCGCAGCACCAGGTAGCCCGTGTAGGACACCAGCAGGATGGCCTCGGACGTCAGGCGGGGGTCCCAGGACCAGTACACGCCCCAGGTGGGGCGGCCCCAGATGGAGCCGGTGATCATGCCCAGCGTGCCGAAGAGCAGGCCGATCTCCGCCGAGGCCTCCGCCATCGCGTCCGTCTTCCACGACTGACGCAGCAGGTACGTCACCGCGGCCACGAAGTTGATGAACATGGCCATCATGGCCATCCACTGGAGCGGCACGTGGACGTACATGATGCGCTGTACTTCGCCCATCTCCCGGTCCGGCGGTGCCCACGCAAGGCCCAGCCACCAGCCCGCGCCCAGCAGCGCCAGCGTCACCGCCGGCAGGCCAAACTTGACGAACTTGTTCATCCTTCAGTCCTCGATGACCCGGGGAAACAGCAAGAAGCCCACGCCCCAGTAAATCAGATTGAACCCCAGCAGAAGCCCCTGCCATGAGCCCAGCTGCTGCATCGGGTCACCCTGGAGTACGAGCGTGGTGCCCTTGGCGGCGGAGAGGAGGGCTGGGATGACGAGCGGGAACAATAGCAGAGGCAGCAGCACATCCCGGGCCCGGGCATTGCTGGAGATGGCCGCGTACACGGTCCCCGGAGCGCTGAGCGCCATGCTGCCCAGCACCAGGATGCCCGCCAGGTCACCGACCCCGGTGACGATGCGCACGCCGTAGAGGGCCACCATCACCGGCACCAGCACCACCGACAGGGCCAGGAGCAGCAGGGCGTTGCCCAGCGCCTTGGACAGGAAGATGGCGCGCGCGTCCGCCGGGGCCAGCCGCACGCCGTCCAGGCAGGCGTTCTCCGTCTCCACGCGGAAGGACTCGCCCAGGGACAGCACGCTGGCGAAGAGGATGGCCAGCCACAGGTAGCCGCCCGCGTTGCGCTCCAGCAGCTTCGTGTCCGGGCCCAGCGCGAAGGAGAAGAGCAGCAGCGTGGCCATGGCGAAGAACACCAGCGCGTTGAGCCGCGCGCGGGTGCGCCATTCGATGAGCAGGTCCTTGCGCATCAGGACGAGCGTCGTCGTCAGCAGGCCGGGGCGGCGCTTCGCGTTCGGGGGGCTCATGCCGCCACCGCCCGGCCGTCCTGGAGGTGCAGCCGTTCCTCGCACAGGCTCAGGCCCTGCTCGATGAGGTGCGTGGCCAGCACCACCGTGGTTCCGCCCGCCTTCAGCTCCGCGATGACGCCCTCCATGTCCTGGATGCCCGCCGGGTCCAACTCACCGAAGGGCTCGTCCAGGAGCGCCAGGGCAGGGGCCTTCATCAGGAGCCGCGCGATGGCCAGGCGCTTGCGCATGCCCGCGCTGAAGCCTCGCACCGGGCTGTCCGTGCGGCGGTTGAGGCCCACGCGGTTGAGCAGCGCGTCCGCGACGTCCTGCGGCGCGTCCACGCCCAACAGGCGCCCCAGCACCATCAGGTTCTGCTGCGCGGTCAGGTCCTCGTAGAGGAAGCTGGCGTGGGAGAGGAGCGCCACGTCGCGGCGCACGGCCTCACGGTCCTGCACGGCGTCCCGGCCCAGCACCTCCACGCGGCCCGCGGTGGGCCCGAGCGCGGTGGCGACGAGGCGCAACAGCGTCGTCTTCCCGGAGCCGTTGTGGCCGGTGAGCAGCAGCGAACGGCCAGCGGGCAGCGCGTAGGTGAGCCGCGCCAGCGCCCACCGTCGCCCATAGCGCTTGCTCACGTCATGGAGGGCGAGCGCGGGTGCTGATCCAGAGGGGAGAGGGGGCATCGGCGGGCCGTTTCGTAGCCTTAAAAGCCCGTGTTCACCAGTGAAACCCCTGGGGTCGCCCGCCGGAGGACAAGAAGTTTTTACGCCTGCTTCTTCCGCCGCTTTCGCCGGGGGACTGAAAGGTTTTCGCCACGGGTGGGCGCCCGACTGCCCTGGTACACCCAGGTACGACCTCCAAAAGGACGTTCCTGCCCTCGGGGGCACCGGGTTTCCTGGGGTTACGGGGGGTTTTCACCACCTACCTGCCCTGGCATCCAGCATGCACACAGGCGGCGCGGGGCCTGTTCCATTGGGGGGAGCGGGCAGACGGCGAAAGCCGCGAGGGAGGCGTGATGGCAGGCAGGGTGTTGCGGCGGGCGGCGAAGGCGGCGGCGGCGGGGTTCCTCCACTACAGCGGGGCGCGCAAGGCGATGGCGGCGTACCGCCGTTCGCAGTCGGGTGGCCGGCGCATCCTCATCGTGAGCTACCACCGCGTGGTGAGCGACTTCACGGGGGAGCTGCAGCGCTCCATCCCGGGGCTGCTCATCTCCCAGGAGACGTTCCGTCGTCACCTGGAGCAGGCGCACGCGGCGGGCTTCGAGCTGGCGAGCATTGGCGACGCGGTGGACGTGATGGAGGGCCGCCGCGCCGCGAAGAAGGACCTGTTCGTGGTGACGTTCGATGACGGCTACCGCGACGTGTACCGGTATGCGTACCCGGTGCTGAAGCAGATGGGCGTGCCGGCCATCACCTACCTGCCCACCGCGTTCATCGACACGGACAAGCGCTTCAACCATGACCGGCTGTTCCACCTGCTGCGCTGCGTGCAGGAGCGCCGGTTCCGCCCGGACTACTCCACCATGCCCGGCCCGTCCGTGCAGCTGTTGGGGCCCATCCTCTCCGGGCAGAAGACGACGTCCGCGGCGCTGGACGACTTCATCGGCGAGCACCCCACGCGCGTGCTCACGGGCATCATCGACGCGCTGGAGCAGCAGCTGGGCGGCGGCTCGGACCTGATGCCCGAGCAGGGTGACGTGATGAACTGGGACGAGGTGCGCCAGATGGCGCGCGACGGCTTCGAGTTCGGCGCGCACACGCTGGGCCACACGGTGCTGACGCTGGAGCCCACGGCGGTGGTGGAGAAGGAGATCGTCGAGTCCAAGCAGACCATCGAGCGCGAGGTCGGCGTCCAGGTGAAGGACTTCGCGTACTGCAACGGCTGGTACTCGGACGAGATGATCCGCGTGCTCAAGCAGAACGGCTTCCGCTCGGGCGTCACCACGGAGGACCTGCCCAACCGCGTGGGCGGCGACCCGTTCGCCCTCAAGCGCAAGGTGATGTGGGAGAACTTCAGCCTGGGGATGATGGGGGACTACTCGTCGGCGCTCACGGTGTGCCAGTTCGATGACTGCTTCGGCGTGCTGGGCATGAGCCACCCGGTGCTGGGCCACCGTCCGCACATCCTCTCCGCGGCTGTCAGTGGCGCCCCCAACATCCTGGTCCAGGAGGCGGCCGCCGCGGAGGTCGCGCTCGCGAAGGCGACGCCGGTGGAAGTCGTGGACGTGACAGCGCCGGTGATCGTGACGGATCCGCGGGTTGCGGCCGCGGTGACGGGTGCGCAGGTCGTGGTGGCGCCGAACGTGGCCATTGCCCCGGAGGCGGCGCAGCCGGAGGAGCTCCAGTGAGTGTGTCACCCAAGCCGGCCCCGTCCCCGTCGTTCCTGGGGCGGGCCGGCCCGTTGGTGTTGGCCCGGTTGTTCACCGCCGGGCTGACGCTGTCCATTCCGCTCGTGCTCGCCCGGGTGCTTCACCTGGACGAGTACGGCACCTACTACCAGCTGTTCCTCATCGCCACGACGCTGTCGTACGTGCTGCCGTTCGGCGTGGCGCAGAGCCTCTACTACTTCCTGCCCCGCGCGGAGGCGAAGCGGCCGTACCTGGGCCACGCGCTGCTCTTCGTGACGGGCGCGGGCGTCGTGGCGGCGGGCCTGGTGTGGTTCTTCCTGGGCCACGTGGCGGCCTACTTCAACAACCCGGCGCTGATGGAGCACCGCGCGGCGCTGGCGCTCTACACGGCGTTCTTCCTGGGCAGCTACCCGCTGGAGATTTCGCTCACCAGCCAGGGGAAGACGAAGGCGTCCGCGGTGGTGTACCTGGCGTCGGACGCGGTGCGCTCCGGCGTGATGGTGCTGCCGCCGCTTTTGGGCTTCTCCCTGCACGGGATGATGATCGCCGTGGCCTGCTTCGCGGGCCTGCGCTACGTGGCCACGTGGGTGGTGTCGCTGCGTGGCTCCACCGGGCCGCTGGTGGACTGGAAGCTGTTCAAGGAGCAGCTGGTGTACGCGGCACCCTTTGGCGCGGCGATGTGCCTGGCCATCCCCCAGCAGAACGCGCACATGTACGCGGTGGCGGGCGTGGTGGCCCCGGCGGTGTACGCGCTCTACCGGGTGGGCTGCTTCCAGCTGCCGGTGGTGGATCTGCTCTACACGCCCACCAGCGAGGTGCTGATGGTGCGCCTGGGCGAACTGGAGCGCGAGGGCCGGCTGGAGGAGGGCGTGGAGGCCTTCCGGGAAGCGGCCGGCAAGCTGGCGTACGTGTTCCTGCCGTTCGCGGCGTTCCTCTTCGCGGCGGCGCCGGAGTTCGTGGGGGCCATGTTCGGCCAGAAGTTCCTGTCCGCGGTCCCCATCTTCCGGGTGAGCGTGCTGGGCGTGGTGCTGTCCATCCTGCCCATGGACGGGACGCTCCGGGCCCGGGGACAGACGCGGGCCATCTTCGCGTCGTACCTGGTGAAGGCAGTCGTGACGGTGCCGCTCCTGTGGTTCGGCGTGAAGCACTTCGGGATGATGGGCGGCATCGCGTCCTGGGCGCTGGCGGAGGTGGTGGGCAAGGGCATGCTGCTCATCCGCGTGCCCCGCGCGCTGTCCACGCCCGAGCGCAAGCTGGGGCTCAAGGACGTCATCCCGTGGCGGGAGCTGGGGCAGGCGTCGCTGGCGGCGTTCGCGGCGGGTGGGAGCATCTTCCTGCTGCGCTCCGGGGTGCACGACACGTGGATGAACCTGCCCACGGGCTTCCTGTGGCGGGTGCTGCCACTGGCAGTGGCGGGGCTGCTCTTCGTGGTGGGGTACGTGGTGGGTCTGTATGCGCAAGGCGTTCGCCCGTGGAGCGCATTGCAGTCCCTTCGTCCCCGCCGGGCGGCCTGATTCACCGTCGGGTATCGCACGCGTGGGGGGCACTTCCCTCCCCACGCGTGGGTACCTACCTTCCAGGCGTCACGGAGTTCGGATGTGGGCGAGGAGAGGCGTGATGGGATTCGACGCGATGACGCTGTACCGGATGGCGCATGGGCTGAAGAAGCGAGGGGTGCCGTTGCTGCCCGCTGTTCTGCGCAAGGCCATCTACTACCTGCACAGCTCCTACATCCCTGAAGACGCGGAGCTCGGCGAGGGGACGCAGCTGGGCTACGGCGGCATCGGCGTGGTCATCCACAAGGCGGCGAAGGTGGGCCGTCACGTCCTCATCTCGCAGCAGGTCACGATTGGCGGACGCTCCGGGCTGGAGGGCGCGCCGGTGATTGGCGACTACGTGCGCATCGGCGCGGGCGCCAAGGTGCTGGGCAACATCCACGTGGGCGACTTCGCGGTGATTGGCGCCAACGCGGTGGTGGTGAAGGACGTGCCCTCGGGCGCGGTGGTCGCGGGCGTGCCCGCGAAGGTCATCCGGCAGGACGCGGATCCGCTCACCACGTACCAGCGCGAGATGGGCCTGTTGCCCACGCGTGCGCCGCCGAAGCTCACCCAGGTCCCACGTCCCTCCGCGCAGGCTTCCGCGCGCTAGGCACTTCGCTTCGTTGGGCAAGGGGCTTCCTTCATGCGCGTGCTGCTCGTCGGGGACTACCCGCCGCCGTACGGGGGCGTGGCCATCCACGTCCGTCAACTCCATCAATTTCTGCGCGACCGCGAGGTCGAAGCGAAGGTGCTCGATATCGGGAAGGGTGGCCGGCCGGCTCCGGACGTCCTCCCCGTACACGGCGCCGCCGCCTTCGGCCTGCGGCTCGCGGGATTCACCTCCGCGGGCTGGACGGTCCACCTGCACACCAGCGGCAACAACCCGAAGGCGTGGGTGCTGGCGGCGCTGGTGGGCACCATGCCCGGGCCTCGCTCGCCGCGCGTCATCACGCTGCACTCGGGGCTGATTCCTGACTACCTGGCGGAGTCGCAGGCCCGGCGCGTGTTCGCGCGCACGGCGCTGGCGGGCTACGCGCGGGTGGTGGCGGTGTCCCCGGCGGTGCGCGACGCGGTGGTCGCGTGCGGTGTGCCGGAGGAGAAGGTCGTGGTGCATCCTGCCTTCTGCGGTTCGCAGGTGCGGCCCGGTCCGGTGACGCCGGAGGTGGAGGCAGCGCGGTCCCGGCGCGGTCCGCTGCTCGCGATGGCGCACCACCCGTCGCCTGTGTACGGGCGCAAGCAGATGTTCCGCGCGCTGAAGCTCGTGGCGGAGACGCACCCGGGCGTGGGCCTGGCGCTGTTCGGGCCGGGCACGCGCTCAGAAGAGTTCATCCGCGACGCGCGCGAGCTGGGCGTGGCGGGGCTGCTGGAGGACCTGGGCGAGCTGGAGCACGCGAAGGCGCTGGGGCTCTTGTCCCAGAGCGACGCCTTCATCCGGCCCACGACGCACGACGGGGACTCCATCTCCGTGCGCGAGGCGCTGGCGTTGGGCGTGCCGTGCGTGGCCAGCGACGTGTGCGCTCGGCCGGAGGGCACGCGGTTGTTCAAGGCCGGGGACGAGCGGGCGCTGGCGCAGGCGGTGCGCGACGCGCTGGCGGCGGGCCCGGCGAAGGTGACGGCTCCGGATGCGGGGCCGGTGATGCTGGACATGTACGCGGAGTTGCTGCCGTCCGGCATGGCAGGTGCAGGAACCGTGAACGCGGCGTGACGGAGTGGGGACGGGTTGGGGCGCCTTCGAGTGAGAGGGCGCGCTTCAGGGCTTTCAGCACGGAACTTTTGACTTCAGGAGAAGACGATGCGGCGCAGTGAAGAGATGGACCTGTCGAAGCGGGCCCTTCGTGGGCGGGACCTGGTGGTGTTCTCCAACGACTGGGACGGGGATCCGCTGTCGAAGGTCCACATCATGCGGATCCTCTCGCGGGACAACCGCGTGCTGTGGGTGAACAGCATTGGCAACCGCGCGCCCAAGGCGAACGCGCACGACGCGCAGCGGATCATCAAGAAGCTGAAGACGTTCACCCAGGGCATCCGCGAGGTGGAGCCCAACCTGCACGTGCTCGCGCCGCTGGCGATTCCGTTCTACGGCTCGGAGACGGTGCGCCAGGCGAACCGCCACCTGCTGCGGCTCCAGGTGCTTCGCGCGATGAAGCAGCTGAAGTTCGAGCGCCCCATCTCCTGGAGCTTCCTGCCCGCGTCCGCGCCGGTGTCCGGCACGCTGGGCGAGGACTTCGTCGTGTACCACTGCGTGGACGAGTTCTCCGCGTTCAGCGACACCAATGGCAAGCACATCGCGGAGCTGGAGGAGCGCCTGCTGCGCCGCGCGGACATGTGCATCACGTCCGCGGAGCGCCTGTATGAGAACAAGAAGCGCATGAACCCGCGCACGGTGCTGGTGCGCCACGGCACGGACCACGCGCACTTCGTGAAGGCGTGCGACCCGGCGACGAAGATTCCGGAGGACATCGCGAAGCTGCCCAAGCCCATCATCGGCTTCTTCGGGCTGGTGGCGGACTGGATTGATCAGGACGCCATCATCGCGTGCGCGAAGGCGCACCCGGAGGGTTCGGTGGTCATCGTGGGCAAGACGACGCCGGACTGCGACGACAGCCGCCTGCGCGCGGTGCCCAACATCCACATGCTGGGGCGCAAGCCGTACGCGGACCTGCCGGGCTACAACAAGGCGTTCGACGTGGCGCTCAACCCGTTCGTCATCAACGAACTGACGCTGAACTCCAACCCGCTGAAGGTGCGCGAGTACCTGGCGTCTGGTCTGCCGGTGGTGTCGTCGGATTTGCCCGAGGTCCGCAAGGTGGGCCTGTGCCGCATCGCCACCACGCCGGAGGACTACGTGAAGCAGGTCAACGCGGCGCTGGCGGACAACCCGGGCCCGAACCGGGAGCGCGCGGAGAAGATCTTCCACGAGAGCTGGGAGGCGCGCGTCACGGAGATCCGCCAGCACGTGGGTGAGGCGATGCTCGCGGCGGGCAAGAAGCTGTAGGTCCGGTCGGGCGGCAGGAGGGCGCGGTTCCGGAGCGTGTGAGCGCGCCGGACACCGCGCCTTCGTCATTCCTGGAGATCTCCAGCGCGACCCGTCACGCGGCGCTCCAGCAGGGCGTAGCGGCGAGCGAGGCGGGTGTAGTCGGCGGGGCGGATGGGTGTGCGCTCCCGCGTGCGCACGAGGTCTTCCTTCGCGTCCAGGTAGTCGCGCGCGGGGATGCCGCAGGTCTCCGCCAGGAGGCGCGCGGCATCCGCGTCCGGCAGGGAAGGGGCAATGCCCAGGCGCTCGTGCATCAGGCGTCGCAGGCCGGTGTCGAGCTCCGGCAGCAGCTCCGCCTCCACCTTCGCGCGGCGCATGAGCCAGCCCAGGGAGCGCACGTACTCGCGAGATGAGCGGTGCCGCTCCACGCGCACGGGCCGGGGCGCGCCGAAGCGCGTGCCTCGGGAGACGACGTAGACGAGCCCCACGGCGAGGCTCTGCGCGATGAAGACCCAGAGGCCCTGGGACAGGGGCGGGCGGGTGATGACGGCGTGGTGGAACTCGTCGAAGCGCAGGGGGCCGCGCGCGGCGAGCGCATCCCAGAAGCGCAGGTTGTCGAGCAGCTCCAGTCGCCGGTTCTCCGCGAGGTCCGGGCCCGCGGCGACGTAGACCTCGCCCTGGTCCAGGCCCCAGCGCCACAGCACGCTCGCGCCGCCCAGGCCCGCCAGCGGCACCGCGTCCCCGTGTTCCACTCGCAGGCTCCGATCCCGGGCCACGCGCAGGAGCGACAGGTCGCGCAGCGCGCCAGCGGGCAGCCACACGTCCACGGTGACGCCGGCGGGATCCACCCATTCGGAGGCAAGGCCCTGGTGGTTCGTACCGGGCAGCGCGCCCGAGGTGATGTGCAGCCAGTCCTCCATGCCCGGTTGGTGTTCCGCCAGCGCATGCGGAGACAGATACACCAGCGTGCCGCCGCCCCGGACGAAGCGCTCCAATGCGGCGACTTCTTCCTTCGTCACGGGCTGGGCCTGTGGCGCGGCGATGACCAGCGTGCGCGTGCCGGCGGGAATCGAGTCCAGGGACGACGTCTGCGCGCTGACGTCCCGTCCGCGTTCCTCCAGGTAGACGAAGAGGGCCTTGAGCCCCAGCGGGCCCGGGTTCGTGATGGACGGCACGGGGGAGTCCGGCGGGGCCTCGTGCGAGGCAAGGCCCACCGCCAGCGCCACGGCGATCATCAAGCCCAGGATGACCGCGACGCGCGCGTTCCTCACGGTCGGACCTCCGCGAGCGAGCCGTGCAACTGCTCCACGGACTCCACGAAGCGGGTGGCCTCTTCGCGCGACACCGGCTCCAGCGAATAGAAGGCCCGGTCGTACCAGCCGACCAGCCGCTCCACTTCACCCGTCACGCGCGCGGGGGCGCCTCGCGTGGGCAGCTCCGCGGCGAGCTCGCGGTTCGTCTTCACGCGGTCCGGCCGCGCCAGCTTGCGCTGCTCCAACGTGGACAGCAGGCCCAGCAGTCCTTCGCGAATGGCCTCGCGCGAGTCCTCCGTCTCCAGCGCGGTGCGCGCCCGGCCCAGGTGTTCTCCGGGCGTATCCAGCTCCAGGGGCGCGGCTTCGCCTTCTACTCCCTGCGCGGTGACGGTCTTCTTGCTCCGGCGCCAGCGCACCCGAAGCACGCCGAACAACACCACCGCCAGCGCCAGGCCCAGCATCACCGCGCGCGTGGCCACCGCGAAGCCCTGCGCCCCCCGGGATTCGAAGAGGCCCTCCAGCCAGGTCTGCAGCTCGCGCAAGAGGCGCGTCAGCAGGTCGCTGTTGCGCTGCCGGGCTCTCGCGAACTCCGGCCGGTCGAGGATGGCGCGCAGCCGCTCCGGTTCGCTCGTCACGCCGGGCGATACGGCCGGCTCCGCGTCCAGGCCGCACACGGCCTCCAGGTACACGGTGAGCTGCCGTGCACGGTCGGGCTCCGTCTGGCCGGAGGCTCCGGGCGGCAGGGGCACGCCGTCCAGCGCCTCCATCAGCCGGTTCACCTCCGCGTTGAACGCGGCGGGCCGCGAGCGCGCCGTGTCCTCGAGCCGGCGCGACACGGCCTCCCGGTCAGCGCACGGGGGCAGGGCAGTCAGCAGGAGGAGCAGGGGCAGGG
>NZ_RAWF01000122.1:0-28665 GCF_003612075.1 Corallococcus sp. CA041A | reverse complement strand
AGGGGGCCGCGCGCGGGGGCGTGGGTGGCGGACGCACGGCGAAGTCCTGGAGGGCGACGGCGCCCCAGGGCACCTCCACGGTCGCGACGCGGGGGACCACCTGGCTGGACGTCGGCAGGCTGCGCGGATCCACCTTCAGCGCATGGCGGCCGGGGCGAAGGTGCGGGCCGCCGATGAGGTCCGGCACGCGCGAGTCCACGCCGGTGAGGTGGTAGCGGCCGAAGGCATCGGTGCGCACCTCACGGCCAGTGGCCAGCACCAGGCGCACGTCCGCGAGCCCGGGTTCGTCGGGCCCACAGAGTCCATCTCCGTCCACGTCCACGCAGACGCGCCCGGCGATGGTCGACGCCTGCGTCGGCAGGTCCGACGACAGCGACTGCGCGGACGCCACGGACGACAGCAGGAGCAGCGCGAGCAGGAAGCCCGCGGCGGTACCCGGACCCAAGGCCCTCCGCGACACCCCAGCCCTCAAGGCCGCACCTCTTCCACCGCCGTCACGCCGGTGCGCACGTCCGCCACGGACACGCTCACGGGGCCCTTCGCGCCATGCACGGTGAAGCGCGTGAGCCCATCCTGCACGGACTGCTCACCCCGCTCGCCCTCGGACAACGCGACGTGCACCGGGCGGTCGCGCAGCACCTGCCCGCTTGGGTCCTCCACCCAGCACGTCACCCGGGGGCCCTCCACGCGCACCCGCACGTTGACCGGCAGCGGCGGCGCCAGCTTCACCCGCTCCACGACAGGCGCGGGCACCAGCGGCGCGGACTCCGGGAACACCGGTCCCTGGGGGGCCAGTACGTGCACCGTGACGTCGAGCCCCGGCCACACGTCGTGCGACACGCGCACCTTGCCGGTCACCAGCCCGCCCACGAACACCGTCCCGTCCTCCTCCGTCACCCGCGCCGCACCGTTCACCCGCAGCGGCTGACGGGGCACCGGCCAGCCTGCCAGGTCCACCACGCCCGCGACGAGTTCCGTGTCCTGCCGCCACACCGCGATCCGCGCGGGCTCCATCCCGAGCGGACCGTACGCGCGCACCGTCACGTCCGCGTTCACCTGATACCCGTTCTCCGGAACGGTCCACGGGACCGTGAACGTGCCAGGAGGGGACTCCACCGCCGGCCCCGTGGTCCACTCGGCCGGGGTCAGCACCACCTTCGCCTCCGGCCGGGGCTGCCCTGCCGCGTCCCGCGCCGCCACCACCACCCGCGCCACCGACCCCACGTGCACCACCGGCTCGGACAGCGACACCGTCACGTCGCGCACCGCGCCCTGCACCAGCTGCATCGGCAACGACTCGCGCGACCCCGGGCCCCGCTGCGGCCACGCCGCCTCGATGCGCTCATCCGCCGCGAGCGTGCGCGGCGCCGTGTAGCGCCACTCCAGCATGCCGTTCGCGTCGCGCCGGGGCCCTTCCAGCCGGCCGTGCTTCGCCTTCACCGTGACGCGCGCATCCGCGACGGGCTGCCCCTTCGGATCACTCGTCGCGCACAGCAGCCGGGCCTGGGACACGCCGTCGGCGGGCAGCCGCTGCGGGTTGAGCACGCACGCCAGGCCATCCGTGGGCGGCAGCTGGAGGTCGATGCTGATGCGCTCCACGTGGCCGGATTCGTCCTTCACCTCGCCACGGGCCAGCGGGTAGCCGGGAGGCACCACCAGCGGCAGCACGAAGCGCCCGGCCGCGTCCACCGGCACGGGCCCGAAGCGCGTCCCCGCCACCTCCAGCGACACCTGGCCTCCGGGTTCGCTCTTGCCGGGCAGGTTCACCGACGACGCCAGCGGCACCAGCAGCCGCCCGTACGCCCCATGCACCGACTGTGGATGCGGCCACGCGGACAGCGCCACCAGGATGGCCGCCTCGGGCAGGCGCGTCGGAGGCAGCACGTAGCGAGCGGTGTACGTGCCCGGCCCGGTGTGCTTGAGCCCCTCCAACTGTCCGGTGCTCGCGCGCAGCACCGGCGGCGCGCCGCTGTCATCCGGCGTCCCGTCCGGCCGCAGGCGCTTCACGGTGAGCGTCGCCTCCGTGTCGCGCCCCTTCACGGGCAGCGCGGGTTCCAGCGACAACTCCATGTGGCTCGCGGGCGGCCCCACGTCATAGCGGGCCTGGGCCTCCTCGCCGTCCCCCTTCACGCGCACCACCACCTCGCGCGCCTGGGCCTTCGGCACCACGACCCAGGTGCGCAGCGGCGGAGCGTCCGGTCCGGGCTTGAGCTCCGCGCCCTCCGCCGTCACCGACGACGGAGTGAACGCTACCGGCCGACCTCCGGCGTCCCGGCGCACCACCGCGACCGTGAAGCCCTCTGGAGGCACGGGCACGTCCGGGCCGAGCAGCTCCAGCGAAGCCGCCCAGACCGGGGCACAAAGCAAGACCATCGCGGAGAGCAGGAGACGTTCCAGGGCTTCCCGACTCTACAAGGCCCTCCGCCGGGACTGCACCACTTTGGTGCCGCAGGCCGTGCGAAGGGGCTCTCCGTCGGGCCCGCGGACATTTCCGTCAAACCACCCCACCCGCCATGTGAGGTCCTCCGCGTAGGACCCGCAGACCGACCCGGTGGATCAGGGAGGATCCCAGATCCCTCCGGCGTCGACCTCGATTGTCCCCGGCCTCTTCCGCGAAGGCGGAGGAGGAGGCGGCGGCGGGACCAGGGTCAATTCGTGCTGCTCGTCCTGGCGCGCGCCGCCCACGCCCACGGCGGCCACCTTGACCAGGTTGGAGCCCTCCGCGAGCGGAACGTCGAGCTTGAACGTCCCAGCCTCGTTGGCGAACACGCTGACGCCGTCCACCGTCACCCGGTTGAACGGATCCGTGCGGCCGACAACGGTGACCTCGCGCTGGCGCTGCTCGCCCGTGGGCCACTCCATCTTCAGGAACACGGTGCTGGGGATGGGCTCCGGATCAGAGAGCCCCTTGCCGGGGCGGACGATGGACCGCTGGCCGGCGCGGACGATGACGTACTTGCCCTCCTTGTCGGACAGCTTCACGTCACCTTCACGCGTGCCCACGCTCACGGTGCCAGTCCCGTTGTTGCTCATGGTGAAGGTACCCTGCGAGGTGCTGGCCTCCGCGTTGCCGTTCTTCGCCTTCAGGACGAAGGTATGGCGCACGTTGGGACGGCCTCGCACGGTGGCGGTGGCCAGACCGCTGCTCAGCATCACCTTCGACAGCTCGTTCGAGATCTCCTCCACGGAGATCTCCGTCTCGGCCTCCATGCGCAGCTCCACGGACTCGCCGTTGAGCAGCACCGCCCAGGATCCGCGGCCGGTGCGCACCACGTCCGTGGGACGCAGCGGCATGTCCTTGCGGGCGGGCTCCCAGGCGCCGGCCTCGCCGTGCTTCACGTCCACGGTTCCTTCGAAGGAGCTCAGCACCAGCTCCACGGCCTTCTTCGCCTCCGCCTCCGCATCCGTGACGACGCGGCGGGGCGGCTCGGGCGGCGGCAGCGGCGCGGGAGGCTCCCGCAGGAAGACGAACCAGCCCACCGGCAGCGCGGCCAGGATGAGCACGAGCCCGATGAGGAACGGAGCCTGTCGCCTGTGGGATGGAGAAGCAGCCATGCGAAGGTCCTAGCTACCACACGCGGCGGGCGTCATGCCCGGGGCAGCACCACGGTGAACCGGGCTCCCTGCCCTTCTTCCGAGCGGACCTCCAGCGTCCCCCCGGCCTCCGTGACGATGCGCCACGCGACGCTCAGTCCCAGGCCCACATTGGACCAGATGTCCTTGGTGGTGAAGAAGGGCTCGAAGATGCGCGGCCGGATGTTCTCCGCGATGCCCCTGCCGGTGTCCTCCACCTCCAGGGTGCACATCCCGTCGCGCTCCCCGGTACGCAGGGTGAGCCGCTTCACCGGCGTCTTCAGCATCGCGGTGCGCGCGTTGGACAAGAGCGCCAGCACCACCTGCGACAGGTGCCCGGGGTCCGCCTTCACGCGAGGCACCTCCACGCTCAGCTCCGTCACCAGGTCGATGCCCTCCCCGCGCGTCTGGTTCTCCGTGAGGCTCAGCGCGTCGCGAACCACCGCGTTCAGGTCGATGGGCCGCAGGTCCGGGCGCTCGCGCTGCTGGGAGAAGCGCAGCAAATTCTGGGTGATGTCCTTGCAGCGCTTGGCGCTCTGCTCGATCTTGCGCAGCGTTTCGAAGTCCACGTCATCCGCCTCGCGGTCCAGGAGCAGCAGCTGCACGTTGCCCAGGATGCCGGCCAGCGGGTTGTTGATTTCGTGCGCCACGCCCGCGCCCAGCTGGCCCACCGCCGCCAGCTTCTGCGCCTCCACCAGTTGCAGCTGCGCCGCGCGAAGGTCCGCCGTGGCCTCTTCCACCCGGACACGCAAATCGTCGTTCCAGCTCATCAACCGCGAGCGAGACGCCTCCAGCTCCGCGCCCATGCGGTTGAAGGTGGACGCAAGCTCGCTCAATTCGTCCTGACCCTCCACGCGAAGGCGGCGCTCCAGCTCTCCTCGGCCATAGGCCTCCGCGCCCTGCACCACGTCCGCGAGCCGCCGGTCCAGCCGCCGGGTGAAGAGCGCACCCAGCGCCAGGAGCACCACCAGCGCGCCCGCCACGGATGCGAGCACCGTGGTGCGCAGCTCCCGCACGGGCGTCAGCGCCAGGGCCTCGTCCTCCGTCACGACGACGCCCATCTCCAGCGTGTTCACCCACGCCACGCTCACCCTGCGCGCGGGGTCCTTCAGCTGGAAGCTGCGCCCGCCTTCCGCGCCCAGGGCGGACTCCAGCGCGGTGCGAAGCTCCGGCTCCAGCGCCGCCATGCGCCGCGCGGGCTGGGAGCTGGCCACGACGCGCCCTTCGGCGTCGACCACGTCCAGCCGCTGTCCGTCAATCGCGCGCCGCGCGAGCAGCGCCTCCAACTGCGTGAAGACGAGCTCCGCGATGGCGTAGGGCGCGTCCTCCGAGGCCCCCAGCTTCACCGCCACCGCCACGGCGGCCACGCCCGAGCCCGGGTGCACATACGCGCTGCCCAGCGCCGCCTGGCCCTTGCCACCGTCCCGGAAGTTCTCCACCGGCACCGCGTGCGCCAGCTGACGGACGTTCGCGGCGTCGAAGGCGGGATGGCGCTCCAACGGCTCCGCGCTCCGGAACACGGAGGGCCCCAGGGGCTGCCCGTTCGAGTCCGCCTGGATGACCGCGCTCACCGAGGTGGACTGGCCATACAGGAGCATCAGCATGCCGCGCACCTCTTCGGGCGTGGCGCGCTCCCAGGGCAACAGCTCCGCGGAGCGGGCGAGGCCGTTGACGACCTCCATCAGGCTCGCCTCCACGGCCTCGGCGGTGGCGGTGGCGAGCGCGCGCTGCTGCTCATCGATGCGCTGGGCCAGCGCGTGCTCCGAGCGCGACAGCAGCAGGAAGCCGACGATGGCCAGGGGCAGCACCGTCGCGGCGAGCATGAAGAGGACGAGCTGCTGGTAGAGCCTCATCCGGTGACGGACCGGACCACGCGCTCTAAGTCGCTGCGCAGGAAGACGGAGCCGGGGATCGCCTTGGCCCGCTTCTTCATGTCCGCGGCCCGGCGCGCCAGCTCCGCGTGGTCATGCGCCACGCCGTCCGTCATCACCGCCACCACGGACACGCTCATGATGGGGAACTCGCGCTTCTCCCCGAAGCGGTCCTCCGCCTCGATGTGGCCGCGCTCCCGGTCCTGCCGGTCGTAGTAGAGCGGGATGATGCGGTCGAACTGCTCGATGGCCCGCTGGCACACCCGGTCCACGGACTCCACGGAGGTGATGAAGACGAAGTCGTCGCCGGCCACGTGGCCCAGGAAGTCCCCCGGGCCGCCTTCCTGCTGGAAGACCTCCCGCATCAGGTCACCCGTCTGGCGCACCACGCCGTCCGCCTTCGCGAAGCCGTAGTAGTCGTTGTAGGCCTTGAGGTTGTCCAGGTCCAGGTAGCAGAACGCGAACGGCTGGCGCGCGGCCAGCCGGCGCTGCACCTCCCGCTCGATGGCGGTGGAGCCCGGCAGCTGCGTGGTAGGCGACGAGGACAGCTCCTGCTCCTTGCGCCGCAGCATGCTCTCCACGCGCGCGCCCAGCTCCAGCGCGTCGAAGGGCTTGGTGATGTAGTCGTCTCCGCCCAGCTTCAGCGCGCGGACCTTGGACGACGTCTCCGTGCGAGCGGAGATGAAGATAACGGAGATGTGGCCACTGGCGCGCTCGGCCTTGATCTCCTCCAGGAACGCGAACCCGTCGCCGTCCGGCAGCGTGACGTCCAGAAGCACCGCGTCCGGCCTGCGCTCGCGCAGGGAACGCCGGCCCTCCTCCACGGTGTGCGCGACGCCGACCTCGAAGCCCAGGCCTTCCAGCACCTCGCGGCAGATGGAGGCGATCTTCGCGTCGTCGTCCACCACCAGCACGCGACCGTGCTGTGCCCCAGCGCGGCCCCGCGCCAGCGAGTCCACCGTGGCCAGCAGCTTGTCGCCAGCCAGGGGGCGCACGAGGAACGCGTCCGCGCCGGCACGGAAGGCGCGCTGGCGCTCGTCGAACGCGGAGGTGAGCAGCAGCGGCGCGCGGCGCGTCTCCGGATCATTCCGGAGGATCTCCGCCAGCCGCAGGCCGTCCACGTCCGGCAGCCGCACCGACACCAGCACCACGTCCGGGTGGAGGTTGCGAGCGGCGGACAGGCCTTCTTCCGCGGAGCCCGCCAGGCGCACGCGGTAGCCCCGGGCGCCGAGCAGCGCCTTCATGATGTGGCCCACCTCGGGCTCGCCCTCGATGATGAGCACCTTGCCGCGAGAGTCCGCGCGGATGGGCTGCGGCGACGGCAGGAGCGTGTCCACGGTCGCCTGCGACAGCACGTCCTGGGGCGGCTCCGTGGGGAGCACGGCGATGAAGCGCACGCCGTTGTGGGACGGCTCGGACCAGATGCGGCCGCCGTGGGCCTCCACGATGTTGCGGCAGATGGGCAGGCCCAGGCCGGTGCCGCGCACGGTGCGGTTCGCCTGGGTGCGGGCCTGCTCGAAGCGGTCGAAGATGCGCTCCAGGCTCTCTTCCGGAATGGGGTCGCCGCTGTTCCAGCAGGAGAGCACCACGTAGCCGGGCAGGCTGGACGTGGCGCGCAGCTCCACGCGCACCTCGCCGCCATCCGGCGTGAACTTCACCGCGTTGTTGAGCAGGTTGTTGAGCACCTGGTTCACGCGGTTGGGGTCCACCATGGCGCGCAGCGGGTGCTGGGGCAGCAGGGGCACCACGCGGATGCGCTTCTCCGCGAAGGCGGGCCCGTACTTCTCCACCACGCGCTGGACGAGTTCCTCCAGGTAGATGCGCTCGAAGCTCATCTTCAGCCGGCCCTGCGCGTACTTCGACAGGTCCAGCAGGTCATCCACGATGCTGTTGAGCTTCTCCGCGGAGTCCTTGGCGAGCGACAGGTAGCGGTGCTGCCGCTCGTTGATGTCCCCCGCCATCCGGTTGAGCACCAGGTCCAGGGCGCCGGTGATGGAGGTGAGCGGCGTGCGCAGCTCGTGGCTCACCATGGAGACGAAGGTGTCCTTGCGCTCCTCCAGCCGCTTCTGGTCGGTGATGTCGCGCAGCACCACGCACACGCCGCGCAGGGTGCCGCGCGCGTCGTTGACGGGCGTCACGGTGGTCTGCACGGTGCGCTCGAAGAGCTTCACGTCCTCGCGCAGCACCTGGTGGCCGCTGTACTCCAGGTTGCGGACCAGCTGGAACGGCTGGAAGCCCAGGCGCTCCTCCAGGAGCCGGTTGGAGGGCCCCTCCCCTTCCTCCCCCGCGTGCAGGATGCGGCGGGCCGCGGGGTTCATCACCACGATGTCGTTCTTCTCGTCGGTGAGCACCACGCCGTCCGCCATGGACGCGACCATGCGCTCCATGCGGTGGCGGGCCTCTTCCTCCGCGGAGCGCAGCGACTGGATGGCGTCCGCCGTCTGGTTGGCGAGCACGTCCAGCAAGAGCCCGTCGTCCTCCGTGAACGCGTCAGCGCGGTGGGAGAACAGCGACAGCATGCCCACGGGCTTCCCAGCCGCGGTGAGGTTCACCGTGAGCTGGTTGGGGTAGACGACGGGGGACGCGGAGTCCTTGGTGGTGGTGCCGGTGACGCGGGTGATGACCCGGTCCTCCGGCAGCGTCAGGCCGCTGCTCTTGCGGTACGCGCCGAGCATGGACTCCTTGACGCCCAGCAGCGCCTCCTCGCCCACGTTGCCCACGCAGCGCAGGCGCAGCGTGGCGCCCCGCTGCCCGTCCGGCGCGATGAGGGCCGCGCCGCAGTCGTACGGCAGCACGCGGGCCACGGCGGTGAGCACGCGGTCGATGATGGCGTCGTAGCTGGCCGGGTCGTTCGCGCTGGCGCGGCTGACCTCATAGAGGACGAAGAGGGCCTCCACCCGCTGGTGCAGCTGGCGGATGAGCTTCTCCTTGTCCTTCTTGAGCTGGGCGAACTCCACCGCGTTCTTCACGGTGATGAGCAGGTCGTTCACGTCCCAGGGCTTGGTGACGTAGCGGTACACCTGGCCCTGGTTGATGGCCGCGATGATGTCCTGCGGGTCCGTGTAGGCGGTGAGCAGCAACGTGGTGACGTCGATGCCCTCCGCCCTGGCGGCGTTGACCAGGTCGATGCCGGTCATCTCCGGCATGCGCTGGTCCGTGACGAGCACGTCCACGGACTCAGTACGCAGGATTTCCAGGGCTGCCTTGCCGTGGGGAGCGGTGAGGACGCGGTAACGTCGCTGGAACATCCGGCTGAGGATGTCCAGGACGTCGGCCTCGTCATCGACGAAGAGCAGCGTGTGGCGGAGGTCGGACACGGCGGTGCCAAGTGTACGCCGAGATCAACGCACCTCCTCAAGCCGCGAGAAGGTCGGGCGGGGGGCAGCACGGCGGGTATGGGTGGGGGTACTGAACAGATTGACTCTACACGTATGTTCAGGGAGCATGGGGCACTGAAATTCTGTTGCCCATCACCGCCAGAGCAGGCGGGCGACCGAGCGAAGGAGTGCGGCCATGGAAGAGCTCACGGAGCGCCAGCGCGAAATCCTGACCTTCATCGTGAAGGAGTCGGAGGTCCGAGGCTTCCCCCCGACCATCCGGGAGATTGGGGAGCACATGGACATCCGGTCGACCAACGGGGTGAACGACCACCTGAAGGCCCTGGAGCGCAAGGGCTACCTGACCCGGGGCGAGCAGCAGAGCCGCTCGCTGGTGCCCACCAAGCGGGCGAGGCTGCTCCTGGGCCTGGGGATGAAGAGCCGGGAGTCCGGCATGATCGAGATTCCCCTCCTGGGCAAGGTGGCGGCGGGTGCGCCGGCGCTGGCGCAGGAGCACATGGAGGACTCGGTCAAGATCGACAGCTTCCTCCTGGGCGGGGTGAACGGCCGGGAGGTCTTCGCGCTGAGGGTCAAGGGCCAGTCGATGATCGACGACGGCATCCACGACGGGGACTACCTCTTCGTGAAGAAGACGCCGTCGGCGCAGCCAGGTGAGATTGTCGTGGCGCTCATCGAGGACGAGGCCACGGTGAAGCGCTACTACCCGGAGCAGGACCGCATCCGCTTCCAGCCGGCGAACGCGACGATGCAGCCCATCTACGTGAACCGCACGGACTTCCGTTCCACGATGATCCTGGGGCAGGTCGTGGGCGTGTACCGGAAGCTGCAGGGCGGCCGGACTTAAAGCAGTTCGTGGCACTTCCGCCCGGGCAACGTGAGCCCGGGCGGGAGGATTCAGCGGACGGGACAGGCGCCGCAGTCGATGCGACCAGGCGGTGTGCCGTTGACCGGCGCTCTCAAGCGGTCGTCTCAGCAGCTGACGCGAATACTTCGGCAGGCGTTCGCCATCGTGAGCAGCGTCAGCCCCACGCTGTCTCCCAGGACGAACAGCGGCGGACTGATGCTCTTGGGAAAGAACAGGCCCGAGTTCGCGACATCCATGCGGATCAGCAGACCGTCCTCGATGATGACCCGCTGACCATTGCGCCAGACGGGAAAGCCTTCGGCGATGTGCACGCGGTCCATCCTCGGCGCGCTCCGTCACGGCATGACAATCAGACTTCGGTGAACCGCATTCCCGTGGCGCGGATGCGTTCCAGCGCGAGCTTGATGTCCTCGGAGACGATCAGGGCGATGGACCATCCCCACGTCCGGAATACCTGCACATCGCCGACCTGGGCTGGGTCGATGCGCATGCCGTCAACGTCGCGATACTGGCCCACCCGGTCCGGCCGGCCATCTTGAGGCGTCCACCGGATTACCTCGTCGGACGCTTCGTCATCAATGCAGCGAATGAGGCGAGTCGCCACGAGAATGGCGTACGGCGCTTCGCGCCCCTGGACGGCCACGGGCACAAGTTGGATGTCCTGCTCCGCCAACTCTGAAAAAACGGCTGCGACACGCCCACTGACCACAGGCGTACTGAAGCCAGCTAGAGAGAAGTCGATGGTCGTTCCTGGATGCTCCACGGGAACAAGCAGCTCATGTTGCGGAGGAACGGGTCGACCCTCCCTGAATATCCAGGGGTCTTCGACCTCGTGCCCACCCGCATCCAGGGGAATGCCCAGCTCCCATCTCCCGGGCAGGGTGACGTCATCAAGTAGGCGATAGTAGCGCCGTGGCATGGATGGCTCCGGATTCACTCGCTTCTCATCAGCAGCTTGTGGAGGCCTGAGCCATGCGTGGTGGCCTCTTGTGCCAACTTCCTGAGCTCACCGACGAGAGCTTCGCGGCACTGCTCGACGCTGCGACACCCGCGCGTCGCCTCTTCCAGCCGGTCGTAGACGCGCTGATGGTACCGCTGAGGATGGGGGCCGCGATGTCCCGGGACTTCGACAACGTTCTCCGGGTCCTTCAGTTCCATCCCAGCCTTCTTGAAGATGCGCTGGAAACGGGGCGTCCACGGTCCCCCGCGCTGCGTGGAAACGTTGTTCCTGATGGTCGCGAGGTGATGCTTCTGACTGTCGCCCCGCGACGACATGGCGACCGCGTTGGGCGCCAAAGCGATGGTGAAGCCATCCGCGGTCATGGCCACGGACCGCACGCCACCCATGCCCGCGTAGGTGTAGCCAGCCTGGGCCTCCACCGCGATCGCTGCCTGCGCTGAGCCCGGGAGCATCGGAGTTTTCGCCGCGAGTCCCACCGTGTTGCCCACCGCCGCGGTGGCCAGCATCACGAAGACCCGTGCGGCGTTCTTCCCCAGCACCTTTCCGTAGCCCTCCCCTGCTTCGCGCAAATCGTCGAACGTCAGCGCGCGGTCCGCCTGCTTCACCAGCGTCAACCACCCGTCCAGCAGCCCCCACACCGTGTCCACGCCCAGGTACGCGATGGCCGTCGCGGTCATCAGCGCCGAGATGCCCTTCGACACGGGCTCGGGCAATGACCACAGAAGCAGATACACGGTGACGGAGGCCGTCACGGTGGCCAGGACCGCTTGCGGATTCACCACGCCCCGCAGCGCCTCCGCCGTCTCCTCCCACACGGAGTCCATCGCCAACGCCAGGGCCAACGCATACCGCCCGTCGCTTCCGAGCAGCGGGCCTTCCTCCAGCAACGACAGACAATCCCGCCCTTGCTTCTTGCGCTCGCACCACCGCCCGTAGGCACGCGCCAGCTCCGCCGACGCATCGTCCAGCAGGTGCAGCTCCCGCGCTTCCGCTTCCCCCAGGGGACGGATCCGATGCGTGCTCGCCTCGTAGCCGAACACGCCACTGCGTTCAGGCATGCCGAACAACGTCCGCGCGTCTCGCAGCGGATGCGCGAACGGACGAACCTCCCGCGCGAACTCCGACACAGCATTCTTGAACTCGCCCTTCGTCAGCTCCGCATCCTCCAGCGGAGCCTCCTCCTCCACCTGGGGCGTCACGAGCACAGGCTCCGCACGCCCCGTGTCCAGGCGCACGACCCGGCCGGACGCGCAGCCCGTCAGGAGGACCAGCAACAGCAGGCAAAGCCCCCCACGACGCATTCCTACGGGCACTTCACCACGCCACCATCCGTCGCAGCCGCGGCCACTCGGGCGCACGAGGCCTGCACGGTGGCCGTGTCCTTCAAGTCACGCGCGAGCCTCGCGGTGGACAACTGCAGCTCCGTGTTATTCGCGTGCCCCGGCTCCGAGCCCAGGCTCGTCAGGATGCGCAGGGCATCCTGCTTGCGCCCCATCACCGTGAGCAGGTCCGCCAGCGCCTGCATCTCCCCCACGTCCGCGCCCGACACCGTCTCCAGGGCCTTCTGCAGCTCCCCTTCCGCCGCCGCTCGGGCATCCGTCGCCAGGTGCGCTCTCGCGAGCGCCACGTGCACGATGGCGCGGTCCTTCACCTTCAGGGACTCGCCGTAGGCCTTCAGCGCGTCATCGCGCTTGCCCAACTTGAGCTGGATCTCCGCCACCAGCTCCCACAGCGTCGGATCCTTCGGCGACTTCTTCGCGGCCTCTTCGTACGCCGCCGCCGCTTCCGGCAACCGGCCCGCTCGCACCTCCGCGTCTCCCAACGCCGTCAGCACCTCCGGCGTGCGCACGCCCTGCCCCGTCACCTTCCGCAAGAGCCCGAGCACCTCGTCCTGCCGCCCCTGCTTCGTCAGCACGTCCACCGCCCGCACCAACAGATCGGCCTTCGACGCGTCTGGCGCGGCCTCGGCCGCCTGCGTGAAGTCGCGCACCGCCTCGTCGTGGTCGCCGCGCTCCTCGGCCAGCTCGCCCAGCTGCTCCAGCGCGTTGAAGTCCTTCGGATGCAGCGCCAGCGCCTTCTGCAGCGACTGCCGCGCTTCGTTCTTCTTGCCCAGCTGCGCCTGGATGAACCCCAGCCGGCTCCAGTTGGTGGAGCGCTTCGCATCCAACCGCAGCGCCACCTCGAACTCCTTCTCGGCCTCCTCCAACCGGCTCATCGACAGGAGCACCTCGCCCCTCGCGGCGGGCAGGCGTGGATCCGCGGGCGTCAACGTCTTCATCTCGTCGAAGGACTTGAGCGCGGCGTCGAAGTTGCCCTTGAGGTACTCGGAGTTGCCCTGGAGGTAGAGCCCTTCCGCCTGGTCCTTCGGGTCGAGCTTCGGCGTTTCAGTGCAGGCCCCGGAGGCCAGCAGGGCGATGAGCGGCAGGGCACGCAGACGCGAGGACATGAAAGGCTCCGGAAGACTCAGAAGTGATACGCGATGCCAGCGTTGACATCGAAGTTGAGGCCGTCGCCCGCGCCGTCGTCCGCGAGTCCCAGCACCGCCTGCGCGATGTTCGTTCCCAGCTCCAACTGGAAGCCCACATGGCCCGCCAGCAGGTACTCCAACCCCACGAATCCCACGACGGACGGCAGCGGGCCCGTACTCTGGAAGATGCCGTAGTCGCCGAACGACAACTGCACGCCCAGGCCGAAGCCCCAGTACGGCCGCAGGTCCTTCTCCAGGCGGTGATAGTGCCGCGCCCCCACGATGCTGGGCAGCACGTTGAGCTCGCCCTCCTCGTCGCCGCCGGCATGCACCCAGGTGAAGCCGACCTGGACGAAGCCCTGCCATTCCGGGTGGAACCAGTAGCCCACCTCCAGGTCCAGGCCGGGATTCAACGACGACACCTTGTCGATGAAGCTGTTGTTGAAGCGCAGCCCCAACGTGAGCCCGCCCCCTGGAGACGACGCGACCGCGCCGCCCAGGAGCGGCCGGGCCGGAACGACCTCACCGGGCGACTCCAGCGCGACGCGCAGCTCGTCAGACACGGCGACGACCGCGCGCAGGAGCTCACCGTCCTCGGAGGCCTCCGTGCGTGGCCGAGCGAGGGTGCGGCCATCCCGCGTGTCCACGAGGCTCGCGTCGAGGAGGTACTGCCCCCCGAAGCGATCCAACCGCCCCGTGAGGACGTAGCGCGCCCCCGTCAGCGAGGACAGCTCCTGGACGCATTCGCCCTTCTCGCAAGGGGCGCTGTCCACCAGCTCCAGCTGGCGCTCAGTGCCGACCCGCTGTTGGAGCTCTCGCTGGGACAGCACGCGCAGCCGGGGCGACTCCGCGAGCCGGCCGGAGAGGAGCAACGTGATGCCCTCCGCGGCATCCTTCCCCGCCGCGTTGGCCGCCAGGGGCAGGACCGCCACCGTGAGCGGCTCGGCGACGGCCGCCCCCTCCTGGGCGAAGACAGGCGACGCCAGCGATACAAAGCACGCGATGAAGAGCCGGGGGAGGCGGGACACGGCCGACACTCTACCCTCCTCCCGGCCCGCGCCCAGGCCTTCCGTGGCTGCTTCCCTGCCCGCTCACTCCTGCTGGTTGAGCTTCGCCGCGATGGAACGCACCACGACGCGGGGGCTGACCCGCACCGAGAAGGCCGCCAGCCAGTTGAGCACGCCGTGGATGGAGACCACCCGTCCCTTCATCATCGCCGCGTAGGCATGGCCCGCGACCTCGGGCGCCTCCGCCACGCCCGGCCGCTTGAACAGGCGGGACTCCGCGTTGCCGGCGCGCCCGGCGAACTCCGTCTTCGTGGCGCCCGGACAGTGGCAGGTCGCCGTCACGCCCGTGCCCTCCAGCTCGACCGCGAGCGCCTCCGTGAACGACAGCACGAACGCCTTCGTCGCGTAGTACGTGGCCATGTACGGCCCCGGCTGGAAGCCCGCGGTGGACGCGATGTTGAGGATGCGCCCCTGCTTGCGCTCGCGCATGGGCCGCGCGAACAGGTGCGTGAGCTTGAGCAGCGCGGCGCAGTTGACCTCCACCATCTCCGCCTCGCGCCCCAGGTCCTGCTCCAGGAACGGACCGGAGGAACCGAACCCCGCGTTGTTGACGAGGAAGTCCACCGCGAGCCCCAGCTCCTGCACGCGCGCGAAGAGCTGCTCCGGCGCGGAAGGCTGTCCCAGGTCCGCCGGCAGCACGTGCGCCTTCACGCCGTGCGCCTGCTCCAGCCTGCGGGCCAGTTCCTCCAGTTTCGCCACGCCGCGCGCGACGAGGATGACGTCGTGCCCGTCCTTCGCGAACTGCTCCGCGAACTGCACTCCAAGCCCCGCCGACGCGCCGGTGATGAGCGCCACTTTCCGCGACATGGTGATGCCTCCCGGCGGGCCGATATAGCAGCACTCCGCGAGCAGCAGGCCCCAAGCCCGCGCACAAAGCGGTTGCCCCTGGGGATCCTCGGCCATATTCGGATGAGAACCCCGAGGACGTGGAGCCCGGCATGGAGCGGATGGACACCCTCGAAGCACTGCTCGCACGCGGACGGACGGAGGACGTAGCGCTCGGTGCGCCCGGCAGGCAGGGCATGACGTACGGCGCGCTGCGGGACCTCACCGCGACGGTCCGCGAGCAACTGAATGCGTGGGGCCTGGGACAAGGAGACCGTGTCGCGCTCGTGCTCCCCAACGGGCCGGAGATGGCGGCGGCCTTCCTCGCCGTGGCGAGCGGCGCGACGACCGCGCCGCTCAATCCCGCCTACCGCGCGGACGAGCTCGCGTTCTATCTGGACGACCTCAAGGCCCGTGCCCTCATCGTGCTTGAAGGAGCGGAGGGACCGGCCCGTGAGGTCGCGCGCGCACGCGACCTCCCGCTCATCGAACTGCGTCCGGTCCAGGAGGGGTCCGCGGGGCACTTCACGCTCGTGGCCGTGCAGCCATTCTCAGGCACGGCGCACCGGCCCGGCCCGGCCACCGCGGAAGATGTCGCGCTGGTGCTGCACACGTCGGGCACGACGGCGAGACCCAAGCAGGTGCCGCTGACGCACGCGAACCTCAGCGCCTCCGCGAGGCACATCGGCGCGCAGTTGGGCCTGGGTCCCACGGATGCGTGCCTCAACATCATGCCGCTGTTCCACATCCACGGGCTCGTGGCTGCGGTGCTTTCAAGTCTGGGGGCCGGTGGCCGCGTGGTGTGCACTCCCGGGTTCAACGCCCTGCGCTTCTTCTCCTGGTTCGAGGAGGTCCGCCCCACCTGGTACACGGCCGTCCCCACCATGCATCAAGCGCTGCTGGAGCGAGCCCATCGCAACGTGGACAGCCTGAAGGACCACCGCCTGCGATTCATCCGGTCCTCGTCCGCGTCGCTGCCGCCGCAGGTGATGGAGGAACTGGAGCGCGTCTTCGGCGTGCCCGTCATCGAGAGCTACGGCATGACGGAGGCCGCGCACCAGATGGCCTCCAACCCGCTGCCGCCGCGCCCCCGGTACGCGGGCTCGGTGGGGCTCGCCGCCGGGCCGGAGGTCGCCATCATGGACGACGCGGGCGCGCTGCTGCCTCCAGGTGCGCTGGGCGAAGTGGTCATCCGGGGACCCAACGTCATGTCCGGCTACGTGAACAACCCCGAGGCCAACGTGCGCGCCTTCACCCACGGGTGGTTCCGCACGGGCGACCAGGGGACGCTCGACGCGCAGGGCTACCTGCGGCTCACCGGACGGCTCAAGGAGCTGATCAATCGCGGCGGGGAGAAGGTGAGCCCGCTGGAGGTGGACACCGTGTTGCTGGATCATCCCGCCGTGCAGCAGGCCGTGACGTTCGCCCTGCCCCACCCCAAGCTCGGCGAGGACGTGGCCGCGGCCGTCGTGCCTCGCGAGGGCCACACTCCCACCGAGCGTGAGCTGCGCGACTTCGTGGCCTCACGCGTGGCGGACTTCAAGGTGCCCCGCCGCATCGTCTTCCTCACGGAGCTGCCCAAGGGCCCCACCGGCAAGGTGCAGCGCATCGGGCTCGCGGAGCGGCTGGGGCTCACGTCATGAGGGTCGCCATCTTCGGCGCGGGCGCCATCGGCGGCTTCCTGGGCGTCAAGCTGCTCCAGGCCGGCGCGGACGTCACCTTCATCGCACGAGGCGCCCACCTGGACGCGATGCGCGCCCACGGCGTCACGCTCACCAGCGGCGGTGAGACGGTCACCGTGCGTCCGCATTGCACGGACTCGCCCGACGACGCGGGCCCGCAGGACTACGTCTTCCTCACGCTCAAGGCCCACGCCCTGTCCGCCGCCGCGCCTCGAATCGCCCGGCTGCTGGGCCCGGAGACGGCGCTCGTCACCGGCATCAACGGTGTGCCCTACTGGTACTTCCACGGACTCGAAGGCCCGTACGCGGGCCGCCACATCGAGAGCGTGGATCCCGGCGGCGTGATCCTGCGCACCCTGCCTCCCGAGCGCGTCATCGCCACCGTGGTGTATCCGGCCGCGGAGGTCGTCTCTCCCGGCGTCATCGTGCACACGTACAACGACCGCGTGACGCTGGGCGAACCCGACGGCAGCAAGAGCCCGCGCGTGCAGGTCCTGTCGCAGCTCATGATGAAGGCCGGGCTCAAGTCGCCCGTGCGCCCGCGCATCCGCGATGAAATCTGGGTGAAGCTCTGGGGCAACCTCGCCTTCAACCCGCTGTCCGTGCTCACCGGGGCAACACTCGACGTCCTCGCCCGCCAGCCGGACCTGCGCGCCGTGGCCCGCACGATGATGGTGGAGGCGCAGGCCGTGGCGGAAGCGCTGGGCACGCGCTTCCTCATCGACGTGGACCAGCGCATCCAGGGCGCGGCCCAGGTCGGCGCGCACAAGACGTCCATGCTCCAGGACCTGGAGCGCGGGCGCCCCATGGAAATCGACGCACTGCTGGGCGCCGTCGTGGAATTGGGCCAGCTCACCGGCAAGCCCATGCCCACCTGCGAGAACATCCTCGCCCTGGTGCGCGAGCGCGCCCGCCACGCCGGAGGCTACCCGCCCCGCGCAACGCCCCCCGCTCCCGAAGTGACCTAGTCGTTCGCGGACGGCATCACGCCCAGGTACTCCAGCGGATCCGCCGGCTTGCCGTCCACGCGCACCTCGAAGTGGACGTGTGGACCGGACGTGCGGCCGGACTCGCCCACCGTGGCGATGACCTGCCCGCGCCGGACCTTCTGCCCCGTCTTCACGCGCAGGTCGCGGTTGTGCGCGTAGAGCGTAATCAGCGGCGCCGCGTGCTCCACGATGACGATGAGGCCGTAGCCCTTCTGCTCGCCCGCGTAGAGGACCGTGCCCTCCTGCGCCGTCTTGACGGGCGTGCCCGCGGGCGCCGCCAGGTCGATGCCGTCGTGCGGCTCCTTGCCCTTCTTGCCGAAGCGGCCATACAGCACGCCCCTCAACGGCCAGTCGAGCAGCCCCTGCGTCGCGAGCCTCGGACGCGACGGCGCGCCCGGACGCCCCGACACCACGCGCGCACGCGGCGGGTCCTCGCGGCGCGACACCGCCGGCACCGAGCGGCGCGGCGTGGACACCGGCGCCTGCCCCGGCTTGGAGAGCACCAGCTCCGGCTCCTCGTCGGACAGCGGCCCCGGGTCGCCGTACTTCGGCGGCTCACTGCCCGGAATCAGCAGGTCCTTTCCCACCGCCAGCTCACGCGGATCCTTGATGCCGTTGGCCCGCGCCAACTCCTCCACCGTGATGCCGTACGTCTTGGCGATGCGGTACATCGTCTCGCCCGCCGCCACCCGGTGGCGCACCGCCACCAGCTCCGGCTCCTCGTGCGTGGGCCTCAGCGCGAAGGCCAACGGCTTGCCGTTGCTCGTCGACTCGGGCCGCACGCCGGCCGTGTCCAGCTGCGAGGAGGAAGCGGCCTGGGTGCCCACGCAGCCGCTGAACAGCGCGGCCGCGAGCAACACCCAGAGCGCCCTGCCCGCTCGGCTGGAGCCGCCCGGCACCAACCTCAGGCACCGCCGCCCGAACCGTGCCGCTTGAAGCCCTGCAGGTTCCACCCCGAGAGCTCGGGGATGCGACCGTGGTCGGTCATCTCGAAGTGCAGCGGCGTCACCGACACACGCTTCTCGTCGATGACGGTGTTGCAGTCGCTGCCCGGGATGTCGTCGTGCGCGTACTCCGTGCCGCCAATCCAGTAGTACTTGCGGCCGCGCGGGTCCTCCTTCTCCACGACGTTGCTGCCGTAGGAGTGCCGCCCCTGCTTCGTGATGACGTAGCCGTCCGGCTCCACGCCGCCGGGGATGTTCACGTTGAGGAGCATCCGGGGCGGCAGGGGCCTCGACAGAGCCTCCGTCACCAGCGCCCGCGCGAAGCGGCCCGCCGGCCCGAAGTCGAACGGACCCCGCGTCACCAGGCTGAACGCGATGGCCGGGATGCCCAGGAACGCGGCCTCCATGGCCGCCGCCACCGTCCCGGAGTACATGATGTCGTCCGCCAGGTTCGCGCCGTGATTGATGCCGGAGACCATGAGCTGGGGACGATTGTCCTTCAGCAAGTGGTTCACCGCCAGATACGAGCAATCCGTGGGGGTGCCGTCCACGGCGAACCACCGCTCGCGCACCTCCTTGATGCGCAGCGGCCGGTGCAGGCTGATGGCATGGGAGGCGGCGCTCTGCTCGCGGTCAGGCGCCACCACCCACACCTCGCCCAGGGGGCTCACCGCCTCCACGAGCGTCTGCAGCCCTTCGGAGAAGTAGCCGTCGTCGTTGGAGACGAGGATGCGGGGGCGCGTGGTGCTCACGGTCACTGCTTCTTCGCGAGCGAGCGGAAGGCGGACCGGCCCGCGTACCGCGCACCGGCGCCCAGCTCCTCTTCAATGCGCAGGAGCTGGTTGTACTTGGCCACGCGGTCGGAGCGCGACGCCGAGCCCGTCTTGATCTGCCCGCAGTCCAGCGCCACCGCCAGGTCCGCGATGGTGGTGTCCTCGGACTCGCCGGAGCGGTGGCTCATGATGGACGTCATGCCCGCCTTGTGCGCCATGCGCACGGCGTCGAACGTCTCCGTCAGCGAACCAATCTGGTTCACCTTCACCAGGATGGAGTTCGTCGTGCCCATCTCGATGCCCTTGGACAGACGCTCCACGTTGGTGACGAAGAGGTCGTCGCCCACGAGCTGCATCTTGTCACCCAGCGCGTCGGTGAGCTTCTTCCACCCCTCCCAGTCATCCTCCGCCATGCCGTCTTCAATGGAGATGATGGGGTACTTCTGGGACAGGCCCCGGTAGTACTCCAGCAGGCCCTGCGAGTCGTACTCCTTGCCCTCGCCCTTGAGCTTGTACTTCTTGGAGCCCTTGTCGAAGAACTCGCTCGCGGCCACGTCCAGCGCGAGGAACAGCTGCTCGCCCGCCTTGAAGCCCGCGGCGTCGATGGCCTCCATGATGAGCTTGAGCGCCTCCTCGTTGGCCGGCAGGTCCGGGGCGTAGCCGCCCTCGTCGCCCACGCCCGTGGCCAGCTTGCGGCCCTTCAAAATCTTCTTGAGCGCGTGGAACACCTCCGCACCCCAGCGCAGGCCCTCCGCGAACGTCTTCGCGCCGGCGGGCACCACCATGAACTCCTGCACGTCCACGCGGGTGTCCGCGTGCGCGCCGCCGTTGAGGATGTTCATCAGCGGCACGGGCAGCGTGCGCGCCTGCAGGCCGCCCACGTAGCGGTACAGCGGCAGGCCGTGCGCGTCCGCCGCGGCGCGCGCGGTGGCCATGGAGACGGCGAGGATGGCGTTGGCGCCCAGCTTGGACTTGGTGGACGTGCCGTCCAGTTCGATCATCCGCTGGTCCACGGCCACCTGGTCCACGGCGTCCATGCCGATGAGCGCCGGCCCGATGGTGTCGCGCACGTGGTCCACGGCCTTGCGCACGCCCTTGCCCAGGTAGCGGCCCTTGTCCCCATCACGCAGCTCGTGCGCCTCGTGCTCGCCGGTGGAGGCACCGGAGGGCACCGTCGCGCGGCCACGCGAGCCGCCCACGAGCAGCACTTCGGCCTCCACGGTCGGATTGCCACGGGAATCGAGCACTTCACGCGCCAGGATTTGAGCGATCTCGGTCATAGGGCGCCGGTTCTACGAAGCACGGGCGGAACGGGCAAGCACGCTCGCACAGGCCGCCTGCTACAGTGTCCAGCCGCCGAATGCCTCCTCCTCCCAAGCGCCGCCTCACGGGCCCCGACCCGCTCCCCGGTCAGCGCGCCCGGGGCGCCCTCCTGGGCCTCGCCATCGGCAACGCCCTGGCCGTCCCCGTCGCGGGCAAGCCCCTCTACGCGCCGGCCTTCCCCCAGCTCGCCGAGGGGCCGTACCTGGGCATGTACGGAGGCGGCCCGCACGACCTGCGCAAGGGGCAGGTGACGGAGCCCACCCAGCTCGCGGTGGCGCTGGCCTTGAGCCTGCGCGACATGAAGCGTTACGACGCGGGGGACGCCCTCAAGCGCTACCGGGCCTGGCAGCCGCACGCCATCTCCGTCAGCGACCCCATGAAGGAGCTGTTCCAGGAGTGTGACGCCAGCCTCCCGCCCCAGGTGAAGGACGCCGGCAAGCGCGTGTGGCAGAAGAACTTCCGGAGGCTGGCCCCCGCGGGCGCCCTGCCGCGCGTGGTGCCCCTGGGCGTGCTCCTGACAAAGGACTCCTTCGCCCTGGCGAAGGCGGCGCTGGAGGACACCGCCCTCACCCACTTCGACCCGCGCAGCCAGCTGGCCGGCGCGGGGCTGTGC
Organism: Corallococcus sp. CA041A; assembly: GCF_003612075.1. Classification (NCBI taxonomy): domain Bacteria; kingdom Pseudomonadati; phylum Myxococcota; class Myxococcia; order Myxococcales; family Myxococcaceae; genus Corallococcus; species Corallococcus sp. CA041A. Next base: position 7,374 of record NZ_RAWF01000122.1, on the reverse strand, counting down.
GCCGCCATCGCCAAGGCGGTGACGGGCGGCCCGAACCTGAAGGCCGCCGACCTGCTGCCCGCCGCGGAGGTGGGCATCTCCCTGGCTGCCGCCGCCCTGGGGAAGACGGAGAAAGATTACGTCCAGGAGGTGACCTTCGCCGCGAAGCTCCTGCGCGAGGACCTGGCCCTGGCGGCCCAGGACGACCCGCAGCTCTACGGCCCGGAGCTGCACATGCACCGGCCCGGCAATAACGCGGTGCGTGCGGCGTTCCGGCTGGCCTTCTGGGAGCTGCTCCACGTCCCCACCGCGGAAGGGGCGCTCCTGGACGTCGTCCACCGGGGCGGCGACACGGAGGTCCACGCCTCCGTCACCGGGGCGCTGGTGGGCGCCTTCCACGGTGAAGGAGCGCTGCCGGAGGAATGGCGCCAGAAGGTCCTTCTGGCCCTCCAGCCCTACAACCCCCTCCAGAAGGGAACGGTGCTGTGGGAGGTGTACCACCCCCGGCACCTGCTGCTGCTGGCTCCGGGGTGAGGAAGCCCGCAAGTGCGAAGCCCGCGGGGGCTGTCCGTTGAGGGACAGCCCGGCGCGGGCTCCGGGACACGCCGTGGCTCCGGGGCCACGGGTGGGATGGGTCATCAGCCGAGAAGGTCGATGACGACGACGCCTCGTGACGGCTTCTCTTCCTCGGTGTCCGTCCTCCGGTGGGGACGGTCATCGGGTGCAGGCAGTGGGAGCTCCACCACCGGCCGCTCGTAATCCTCGCGGCGGAGCCGCTCGCGGCGCTTGATTTCTTCAATGATGAACGCGTCGAGCATGGGTTCGGTTTCTCCCTCAGCCTACGTACCCCGATGTACGCCCGCCGTCCCGCCCCCTTACCACTTCCACATCTCTTTGATGCAAATTAAGAACCCCGGTTTCTTTCTGGGGATGGCGCCCTGATTCTGCATGGCTGCTCGTCCACCTCCTGACATCCGGGACAGTGCAACCGTGCCACGGATGTCAGGGAAGTGTCCGTGGACGTTCAAAATTCGCATGATCCTAATGGGTCCGCCGCGCGCCGCAACACGACTCACTTCAGGTGGCCCCCCTCCGCTCGCGTGGCACGGCTCCAGCCTGAAAGGGACCGCCCGCCTTCCTGCTCCCTGGCACGGCACGGGCCGTACGGGATGACAGGCAGGCGGGCGGAAAACTGACGCGCGAGGTCAGGGGTGACGAAAGCTGTCGACGAAAGCCGTCAGGGGGCTTCCGAGCGGCGCTTGAAGGCCTCCAGCATCTTGGGGAGCTGGGTTTCCGTCAGGGTGTTGATGATGGCCTTGGGGATGAGGGCGCCCAGGGCCATCTCCACGTTGTAGGTGGCGCGCGTCTTGCCCTCGCCCTCGGGCTCCAGCGTCCAGCTGCCCTTGTTGTCCTTCATCACCTCACCCTCGACGAAGGTCCAGGACATGCGCTTGGGGCGCTCCTCGGTGACGCGGATGGTGTAGCGGATGCGCTTCACCACATCGACCTCGTAGTGCACCTGGACGGTGTTCCCCTGGCGCTGGGAGGTGGAGACCTTCTTCACCTCCGGGAGGAACTCCGCGTAGCGGTCGTAGTTGGTGATGATGTCGAAGACCTTCTCGACGGGGGCGTTGATGGTGATGGTGCGCGTGGCGCCGGCCATGACGGTGTCTCCGGAAGGCTTGAGGAACGGGCGAGGCTGCCGGACAGCTTACGGCGCGTAGCCCGGCTTCTTGTCGAACTTGTGGATGGACTGGATGAAGCGGACGGTGCCCGTCTTGCTGCGCATGACGACGGAGTGCGTCTCACAGCCGCCGCCGAAGAAGCGCACGCCCTTGAGGAAGTCGCCGCTCGTCACGCCCGTGGCGGCGAACATCACCTCACCGCGAGCCAGCTCCTCCGCGGTGTAGATCTTGTGGATGTCGGTGATGCCCATCTTCTTGGCGCGGTCGATCTCCCCCTGGTTGCGAGGCACCAGCCGACCCTGCAGGTCGCCGCCGGTGGCGCGGATGGCGGCCGCGGCGATGACGCCTTCCGGCGCGCCGCCAATGCCCATGAGCACGTCCACGCCGGAGCCCTCGAAGCAGGTGGCGATGGCGCCCGCGACGTCACCGTCCTCGATGAGGCGCACTCGCGCGCCCGCGGCGCGGACCTCCTTGATGAGGTCGGCGTGGCGCTCGCGGTCGAGGATCATGACCGTGAGGTCCTCCACGTAGAGCTTCATGCGCTCCGCGATGGCGCGCAGGTTCTCCGTGGGGGACTTCGTCAGGTCGATGGCGCCCCTGGCGCGCGGGCCCACGGCGATTTTCTCCATGTACGTGTCGGGCGCGTTGAGCAGGCCGCCGTGGCTGGACATGGCCACGACGGAGATGGAGCCCGGGCGGCCGTAGGCGCACAGGTTGGTGCCCTCCAGCGGATCCAGGGCGATGTCCACCTCGGGGGCGCCGGCGGTGCGGGCGCCCACGCGCTCACCGATGTAGAGCATGGGCGCTTCGTCGCGCTCGCCCTCGCCGATGACGACCGTGCCGTCGATGATCAGCGCGTCGAAGGCGCGGCGCATCGCGTCCACGGCGGCCTGGTCGGACTCGTCCTTGTTGCCGCGGCCCATGAGGCGGGCGGAGGCGATGGCCGCCATCTCGGTGACGCGCACGACCTCCATTGCCAGGTTGCGATCCATTGTCGGGTGCTCCTCGTTCGGGAATTCGGGAAGGGAAAAAGGTCAGGTGTCGGAGTCGTCCGCGGCCTTCAGGCGGGCGATGGCTTCGGGCAGCCGCTGCGGTTTGCCGTCGCGCCCCACGCAGGCGTGCAGGGTGCGGCCGGTGCACAGCAGCGTGGGGGAGTCACCGTCGCGCAGCAGCTCGTAGGTGAACACGAGTGACGCGCGGCGCAACTCTCCCAGGGTGGTGCGGATGAGGAGCATGTCGTCGTAGCGCGCGGACGCCTTGTAATGGGCGCTGGCCTCCACCACGGGCAACAGCAGCCCGGTGCTCTCCAGTTCGCGGTAGCTGCCTCCGTGGGCACGGAAGAACTCGCTGCGGGCGAACTCGAAGTAGCGGAAGTAGTTCGCGTAGTAGACGACCCCCATCTGATCCGTGTCGCCGTAGATGACGCGCAGCCGTGCCTCGACCATTGAGGCGCCCATATCAGGGCGGGGTGACGTGTCCAAGCGGTGGGCGCGCATGTTGGTTGCTTCTGTTCATCCGGCCGGAGAGGCTGCCGCACCATGTCGCGCCTGATTGCCGCCCTCCTCGTCCTGTTCGCCCTGCCCGCCTCCGCCAAGGCCCCGAAGCTCACGCTGTTCATCAGCGTGGACGCCATGGGCAGCGACGTCCTGTTGAGAAACCGTCCGCGCCTGACAGGGGGCCTGGGCCGGCTGCTCTCCACGGGCGCCTACTACCCCTACGCCCGGTACGCCTACGCGGAGGCCCGGACGGCGCCGGGCCACGCCACGCTGGCCACGGGCGCGAACCCCTGGCGCCACGGCATCGTGGACAACGACATCTACGACCGCGCGGCCGGCCAGGCGGTCCAGGTCTACACGGACCCGACGCATCCGGTGCTGAACGGGGAGACGCCTCCAGGGTCGGACACCAGCCCGGTGAACCTGATGGCGGAGACGCTGGCGGACCGGCTGCGCGTGTCCACGCAGGGCCGGGGCAAGGTGGTGGCGCTGTCCTACAAGTCGCGGGCGGCCATTCCGCTGGCCGGGCGCCAGGGTCAGGCCTGGTGGTTCGACGAGTCGACGGGCCGGATGGTGACGAGCACCTGGTACGCGAAGGCGGAGCCCGCGTGGATGCAGGCGTTCAACGCGCGCAAAATGCCGGACGCGGCGTTCAGCAAGACGTGGGAGCTGTTGCGTCCGCGCGCCGAGTACGTAGGCGAGGACGACCGCCCCATGGAGCCGGAGGCCTACGGCATGGGCCGCGTGTTCCCGCATGAGCTCAAGGGCGGGCTCCAGGCGCCCGGGCCGGCGTCGTACCGGGCGTTCGCGGTGTCGGGGTTCTCGCATGACCTGCTGGTGCAGGCGGCGAAGGCGGCGCTAGAGGGCGAGGGCCTGGGCAAGGACGACGTGCCGGACATCCTGGCGGTGAGCTTCAGCGGGACGGACGCGGTGTTCCACGCGTTCGGGCCGTACTCGTGGGAGATGCAGGACACGATGCTGCGGTTGGACGTGGCGATGGGGGAGCTCATCGCCGCGGCCGAGCGCGCGGCGGGGGGCAAGGCGAACCTGGTCATCGCGTTGTCGGCGGACCACGGCGGCGCGGAGATTCCGGAGGCGTGGGCGCAGGCGGGCGTGCCGGCGGCGCGGCTCAACCCGGTGGAGGCGGCGAAGGGCCTGGCGCAGGAGCTGAAGGCGAAGTTCGGCGTGGACGTGACGGTGAAGCTGCTGGAGCTGGACGTGTACCTGGGCGGCAAGGCGCTGGAGTCCGGACAGGTGGACGCGGTGGCGGTGCGGCGCGCGGCGGCGGTGTGGCTGGCGAAGCAGCCCTATGCCGTATGGGCGGTGGCGAAGGACGACCTGGACACGGCGCCGGACCAGGGGGGCCTCATGGCGGCGATGCGCCGTGGCTACTACCCGGTGCGCAGCGGCGACGTGCTGTTCATGGCGAAGCCGTTCCAGGTCGTCAGCGACTACCCGCGCGGCACGAACCACGGCACGCCGTATTCGTACGACACGCAGGTACCGGTGGTGTTCGCCGGCAAGGGCGTGAAGCCGGGGCTGTTCCTGGAGGAGATCAACCCCGTGGACGTGGCCCCGACCCTGTCCGCGCTGCTGGAGATGGGGATGCCCGCGTCGGCGGAGGGCAAGCCTCGCGTGGAGGCGCTGGTGAAATGAAGGTGCTCTGTCTGGAAGAGCCCGGTCCAATGCTCCGGACTCACACCTTCACCGTCGGGAAGTCCTGACGCGGCGCCGTCCAACGCGAGTTGAACGCGTTGGACGGCGGCGCGAGAACGGTGGACCCCAGCCGGATGTTTCAGCCCCGGGCGGCGCGGGCGTCACGGCCCTTGGCGCGGGCGGCCTTGGAGAGCAGGTCGCTCCCCTTCTCCTCGCCCTTCATCCACGCCTTCAGCGCGGGCACCACCTGCTTGCTCCAGGCGCGGCCGGCACGCACGGCCAGGAAGTCCTGCACCAGCGCGTCCACGATGGCGGAGAGCTGCTCGGTCAGCTCCAGACGCTCGGAGAGCTGATCATCCTCTTCCTCCGTCATGAGCGCGGGCAGCTTGGCGGCGCGGATGTCCAGGAACTCGGAATCGAGGGTGACTTCGTATTCGCGCTCGCCGTGCGAGATGCGCAGCCGCGCCTGGGACACCAGCAGGCCCCGGTCCAGCGAGTGGCGCACGTTCTCCGAATACGGCGCCAGCGTGCCCTTGGCGCTCATCTCCGTGACGTCGCCCGCCACGCCGCGCAGCACCACCTTGCCCAGGTAGAGCACCACCACGCCCGCGCCGGCGTGCTCGACCAGCGGGTCGCCCGACTCCGAGCGCCACAAGAGCCACGTCATGAACTCGCGGCCCAGGTAGGCCCGGCCGCGCAGCAGCTGTTCGCGGGCCTTGCCCTTTTCGACTTCGGCTTCGTCCTTCTCCTCCTCGGTGGCGGCACCATCCACGCCGACATCGCCCCGAGCGAACGCCGCCTCTTCCCTCGCCTGCTCACGCTTCGCCATGGGTGTCCTCCACCGAAGCCGTCGCCGGCAGGTCCATGCCAATGAGCTCCGCCGTGGGGCCCAGGGCCTTCTCGTCGATGCCCGCGCGCTGCGCCATGGACGCGGGCGTGATGCCAATCACCTTCACCGCCAGGGCGCCTTCCAGCGCCACGCAGATTTCATCCACCGTCTTTCGCGACGCGGCCCAGACCTGCACCGTGTGCGTCTTCAGGTTCCACGTCACGTCCAGCGTGCTGGTGCGCGGCACCGCGCGCTGACGCAGGAGCTGCTTCAACTCCGCGCGCTGCTTGTTCTTCTCCGCGCGCGCGGGCGGCCGGCCGTTCTCCTTGCCGAAGGCGGCGGACCACTTGTCCAGCTCCGACTTCATCATCGACGCGGGCACCTTCAGCGTGTCGATGCGGAAGGAGAAGAGGGCGTACTCGCCATAGTAGAGGTTGCCGGTGGCGAACTCGGAGGACTCCGGGTTCTCCAGCTCGACAAAGCCAGCGGCGCGCTCCTCCTCGGAGCGGCGGTCGATGGGCTCGAACGCATGGGACTTGAGTCCCTTGGTCATCCAGCGCTTGACGTCGGACGGCGCATCCTTGGCCGGCTCGGTCCGGAAGCGCGAAAAGGTCACTGCACCACGTAGGACAGGCATGGGGCGCGGCAGGATGGGGGTCGCGTGGCGTCGCGTCAAGGCACTCGGTGTGGCTGGACGCGAAGGGCCGGGAATAGCCCCCGCGGATATTCGTTTGCCCGGGCTCCGTCCAACCGTGCACGTCTCCGCCCCACCCCGCTGGCGGGAATCCATGACACTCCCAGGCACGCGACATACGGTGGCCGCCGCCATGCGCCGCGCACTCCTCTCCGCCAGCGTCGTTGCCCTCTTCCTGTCCGCCTGCACCCACACGGCCGCCACGCCGGACGGCGCCGCGCGCGACACCCTGCCCGGAGTCACCCGGGCCCTGCTGGAGACCCTGGAGGCGGACGGCGCGCTCGCGGGCGCGTACGTGGTGGACGCGCGCACCGGCGAGCCCCTCTTCACCCACCGCGAGAACGTGCGGCTGCTGCCCGCGTCCACCATGAAGGTGGTGTCCACCTCCGCCGCGCTGTCCGCGCTGGGTGCGGACTTCCGCTTCACCACCCCGGTCTTCCTGGAGGGCTCGCAGGCGGGAGGCCTGTTCCTGGGCGACGTGGTGGCGCAGGCGTCCGGGGACCCGTCGCTGGGCTCGTGGCGCTTCCCGGAGACGGCGCTCGCGTGCGACCGCGTGGCGGAGGCCTTCCAGGCGCGCGGCATCCACCAGTGGCGCGGCAACGTGCGCATCTCCGGCACGGACGGCATGGACGGCGGCATGGGCCCGGGCTGGGCCTGGGATGACGCGGCCTATGCCTACAGCGCGGCGCCCACGCCCTTCGTCTTCCGCGAGAACGTGGTGGACCTGGCGCTGGCGCGCGCCCCCGGCGCCACCTGCGCGGACGCCCCTTCTGTCCAGTGGACGCCCACCTTCGCCACGCTGTCCGCGGTGGTGAACGTGGACGTCAACGCCGAGCGCGCGAACCTGGCCTGCGTGCGCGGAGGCGGCGGAGTGCGCTGCACGTGGCGCTCGCCCACCGGCGGGCCGTGCCCCCAGGCCGCCGCGGTGAAGCTGTCCGTGGACGCGCCGGAAGCCCTCTTCGCCGCGTGCGTGGACGACGCGCTGGCGCGGCACGGAATCACGCGGCTGCCGCTCTCACTGGAGGCCCCCACCCC
>NZ_RAWF01000121.1:0-28991 GCF_003612075.1 Corallococcus sp. CA041A | reverse complement strand
CCCCGCGAGCGTCAGCCGCCGGCCCACCCGGTCCGCGAGCATGCCCCCCAGCGGCGCCGCCAGCACCGCGCCCGCGCCGTTGAGCGCCACGATGAAGCCCGCCTGCTCGATGCTGAAGCCGCGCTCGCGCGTGAGGTAGAGCGCCAGGAACGGCGCGACGAAGGACCCCAGCCGGTTCACGAAGGTGCCCACCCACAGGACCCAATACGTCCGTGGCAGGCCACCCCCGCCCAGCGCTCTCAACACCGTGGCAACGGGATTCATGGCGGGATGTCCGACGGACGTGGAGAGGAGGGACTGACCGCGGGCGCGCGCCAGCATGCGCTCGCGCCCCGCGCGTTTCCATGCGCCCTCTGGCTCACACGGGCGGTTGGAGCCTCATGCATTCCAGTCGCGCGCGAAACGCGACTTCCCCGGCCGCACCTTCATGGCGCTGGACATCGCTGGCGGGCTCCTCCAGGTTGCCGCGCCAATCCACACCCTGGAAGGCGGGACGCAAGGCGGGCATGGGGCAGGTCATCGGACTTCTGGGGGTGTGCCTCGTCTTGGGCGTGCTGGCGCGACGCAGTGGCCGGTTCCCCGAAGGGACGGCGCCCGCGTTCAACGTCTTCCTCCTCAACGTGTCGCTGCCGGCGCTGGTGCTGCGCGCCATGCATCGGCTGGAGTTCGCGCCCGGGCTGGTGGTGGCCGCCGCGGCGCCGTGGCTGCTCTTCGTGGGGGCGGTGCTCTTCCTTCGCCTGCTCGGGCCCCGGCTGGGGCTGTCGCGCGAGTCGGTGACGGCGCTCATCCTCACCGCGGGGCTGGGCAATACGGCCTTCGTGGGCCTGCCCATGGCCGCCGCGCTCCTGGGGCCCTCGAGCGTGCCGGTGGCGGTGGTGGCGGATCAGCTGGGCTCGTTCCTGGTGCTGGCGACGCTCGCCACGCTGACGGCGGCGAGGGCCAGCGCCCGGACGGAGCTGTCCGTGCGCACGCTCGCTCGCAAGGTGGTGGGGTTCGCCCCGTTCCAGGCGCTGGTGCTGGCGCTGCTCCTGCGCCCCTTTCCCTTCCCGGACTGGCTGGAATCCGTGCTGCAGCGGCTGGGCGACCTGCTCACGCCGCTGGCGCTCTTCGTCGTGGGCTTCCAGCTGCGGCTGAAGGGGCTTGGGCCACGTGTGCCGGCGCTCGCGCTGGGGCTGTCCTACAAGCTGGTGCTCGCGCCGCTGGCGGTGCTGGGCCTGCTGATGCTCATGCCCGGGCTTGAGCTGGTGGTGAAGCAGACCACGGTGCTGCAAATCGCCATGGCGCCCATGGTGACGGCGGCCATCCTCGCCGCCGAGCACGACCTGGACGCGGACCTGGCGGTGCTGATGGTGGGCGTGGGCATTCCGCTGTCGTTCGCCACCGCGCCGCTGCTCCTGTCCCTGGTGCACTGACGCCCGTGCGGCACGGGCGTCAGGCGATTCGTTTCAGGCGAGCGCCGTGGTCTCGAAGGAGAGCTCGACGCCATTGGGCTTCACGCGCATCTGTGGACGCGACAGCACATGGCAGTGCGGGCAATAGCCGTGAGCACCCGCTGGCGTGGCCCGGATGGAGACCGCGCCGCCACACATCATGCAGCCCTCGGGAAGATCGAAGTCCGCGAACCGCTCTCCGCTCTGGGTCTCGAATTGGGTCATGCCATTGAGTTAACGCAGGATCTGCCCGACACAAGCAGACCGGTTCCCTCCCCGCGAGGACCCGGTATGGCGCCTTGCCCCACCTTTCGGGCACAGAAGACGGCCCTTCAAGGCAGCCTGCAAAGGTTACCGGCCGATCTCCGACTGCTCACCCGGCGACAACGCAACCTCTTGAGCGGGCTGGCGAGCGCTGGCACGGGGATTTCATAGCGCACCCCCTCGGACAGCAACGGGACGGGGGAGGTGCGGGATGGGTGTAGGGAACACAGTGAAGGTCATGTGCGACCGGAAGGGCTGGCGGGTGGAGGTGGCGCACTCGGCGGGCGTGCGGCGCTACCGGTACGGCAGCGAGTCCCAGGCGCGTTATTTCGCGGCGGTGTTCGAGCTGGGGCCGAGCGTGCTGCCCCCCAAGAACCACGCGCGAAGGCGGCAGGAGCCCTGCTTGGCTCTACCCAATGAGGTCTCTTTCGGAGAGGCTTGGCTGCATGAGTGATGCTCCCAAGCCCAAGCCCTTCATCCTCCCCAACCGGCAGCACGTCACCAAGGAGCCGGATCCGGGCGGCCGTTGGTCCGCGCAGTTCCCGGAGATGATTGGTTACACCAGCCAGGGCGGCGGCAAGGTGCCGGCCGACTTCGGGTGGAACACCAACCCCAAGCAGTGGCAGGAAGAGCTGACGCCGCAGACGCTGGCGGAGCGCTTCGAGGAGCTGCGCATTCTGCCTCCGAAGAAGGACGCCCCCGCGCTGCCCGCGCCGGCCACGCCCGCGAAGCCCTGAAGCTCCGGGTGATTCGCCTGGCCGTCCGCTTCCAGGGCCCCGGAGGTTCCCGGGCCCCGTGGAGGCGTGAGGCCCGCTAGCTGAACGGCAGACTGGCCAGCCGCTCGCGGAAGCGGGCGAGCAGGTCTCTCGCGCCGGCCTCGTTGAGCCCCTCCGAGGCCTCCTGACGGCCCTTGCGCAGGAAGACGTCGAAGGGCGCCGAGCGGCCCGAGAGCGCGCCCGCCGCCGCCACCGCCTCCTCCAGGACCCGCGCCGCGCCCGAAGAGCCCAGCTCCAGGTGCATGTCCACCTGCTCCAGCCGGGCGCTGCTCGCGGCCCACACCGCTCGGTCGTGCACGGTGAGCCACGCGCGGGTCAGCTCCTCCATCGCGTCCTCCATCAGCGCGAGGAAGGGCTCCACCATCCCGGGCAGCACCTCCGGCCCCAGGGCGGGCTGCGTGCCCGCTTCGCGCAGCCGGCCTCGCGCCGCGACGATTTCGCGCTTGGTGGGCGTCTTCAGCGCGAGCGACGCGGGCAGGGACACGAACGCGGCCAGGCTCTCCTCGGCCTGCCTCGCCAGCGCGGGCCGCTGGGCGTCCGTGGCCTTCGCGGCGCGCTCCAGCCGGCCCTGCAGTGAGCGGCGCAGGTCCGCCGCGGCGCCTCGCAGGGCCACGCGCGCGCCCACCTGGTTCGTGTAGCCGGGCACCACGTCCTCGCGGCGCACGTCCGCGAAGGCCGCGGCGGTGAGGTACACGAGGTCGCCGATGCGGTTGCGGAAGTCCGCGCGCGACGCGGCCAGCTCCGACATCAGCGTCCAGCGGTCGCTCACCACCTCTGGCCGGCGCATCTGCACGCCCAGCTCCTGCACGCGCTTGGACAGGCGCTCCGCGCTGGCGTGCAGCACGGCCTCCGCTTCCTGCGACAGGCGCTCGTCGGAGCTCGCGGGCGGCGGGGCCCAGCCGCCGTCGTTGGACGCGGCGGGGCGCGCGGGCGGCGGGAAGGCGTCGCGGATGGCGGCCACCAGCTTGTTGACGTCCGTCAGCGTCTCGCCGATGGCGGGCGCCATGGTCTCCCACAACGACAGGTCCGCGGCGTCGTCGGGTTCGGCGGTGGTGGGCTCGTACTTCACGATGCTCAGGTGCCCCAGCCGGTCGATGGCGACCGCGGCCGCCTGGTAGACCTTGCGAAGCCGCGTCGCGAAGTCGCGGTCCATCAACGCTTCGAGCAGCGCATCCAGGCGGGGCGGCAGGGCATCCTGCGGGGGACGGTTCTTCGAAACGACCATGACGCATCACCCTAGCTCAGCCGCCCGACGGATACGTCAACGGGGGGAGGTGGGGACCGGCTCCGCGCTTTCCGGCGTACAGTGGAAAGACGGGGAGAAAACGCATGACAGGTGGCATCCAGCGCCGGCGATGGGTGGCCGGCGGGCTCGGGCTGTTGTTTCTGGGGGGAGGCCTGGCCTTCATGGCTTCCGGGCGGTGTCTGTCCGCCTGGATGTTCCAGGGCGTGGAGGTGCCGTGGTGTCCGGACGGCGAGTTCCGCCAGACGGTGAGCATGTCCGCCAGCGGGCTCGCGCGGGGAGGCTCCAGCAGGGTGACGGTCTGGGCACAGGCGCACGGCATGGACGCGGAGGGCCGCGAGCTCGAGGCCCTCGTGGGTCGCGGCACGGCGGCGCTGTTCCTGGTGGACGCGGCCGGCAAGGAGACGCCGCTGCCGCTGGATGCCAAGGGCCGCTGGGAGCGCGAAGACTCCGGTGCCCTGTCGGCGCCGGTGACGCTGCCCGCGGTGCCGGACGGCGACTACCAGCTGCGCGCACGCCTCACCACGCCGCTGGGCACCGGCACGGTGGACGCGGCGCTGCCCCTGTACGCGCCCGCGCGGGTGCGCGTGCTGACGGACCGGCCCCTCTACGAGCCCGGGCACCGGGTGCGCTTCCGCGCGGTGGCGCTGCGCGCGAAGGACCTGTCGCCGCTCGATGGACGGCCGGGGACGTGGAAGGTGATGGACCCCTCCGGCGAGGTGGTGCTGGAGGAGCGCGCGCCCGCGGGCAGCTGGGGCGTGGTGGCGGGGGACTTCCCGTTGGACCGGGGCGCGCCCACGGGCACGTGGTCGGTGGCGTGGACCAGCGGTGGCGCCTCCGGTGACGCGACCTTCACGGTGGAGCCCTTCACGCTGCCGCGCCTGCGGATGGAGGCGAAGAGCCCCCGGCCCTTCTGGCGCGCCAACGACACGCCGGAGGTGACGGGGCAGGTGTCCTACGCGTCCGGCGCGCCGGTGGCGGACACGGACGTGACGCTGGCGTGGAGCCACGCGGGCGCATGGCCTCCTCCGACGGAGTGGCTCCGGGGCGAGCTGCCCACGAAGGCGCGCACGGATGCCGCCGGCCGCTTCCGCGTGACGCTGCCGCGCGTGCCCCAGGACCTGCGCGGCCAGGCCACGCTGAGCGCGAGCCTGGAGGCGAAGGACCCCACGGGCGAGCCGGTGCGCGGCGGCGTGTCGCTCCTCCTGTCCGAGGACGCGGTGGCCGTGTCCTCCGTGACGGAGCTGGAGGACGGTCTGGTGGCGGGCTTCAGCAACCGCGTCTACCTGCGCGCCACCACCGCGTCGGGCCAGGTGCTGCCGGGCGCGGAGGTGATGGTGACGCGCGCGTGGGACCCGCGCGACAAGGGCGTGAGCGCGGTGGCGGACGAGGACGGCGTGGCCGCCTTCCAGTTGGACCCCGGCCCCGCGGTGAACGTGGTGGTGCCGCCGCTGCCGGTGCGCGTGCAGCCGCGTCCGCCGCCCGTGTCGCTCGCGTCGTCGCGGGATCTGCTGGGCACTCAGGGAGGGCAGTCGTCGCTGGAGGATCAGCTCGCGCTGGAGCGGTTGCTGCCGGTGCTGCATCCCTGCGCGCGCTTCGTCAGCCCGTCCTCCGGCGCCTCCATGGCGGAGTTCGTGGTGCGGGTGGGCGCGTCCGGGCAGGTGCTGGACGTGGCCGGCGCGGAGGAGGGGTTGGAGGCGTGCATGGCGTCGGCGCTGCGTGCGCGGGGACTGCCGGCGCGCGCGGAGCGGATGCTCCAGCTGCGCTTCCAGGTCATGGATCCAGGCCTGCCCTCGATTCGCTGGAACACGCAGGTCGCCTTCGGGGACGAGCGGGGCGTGAGCGAGGGGCTGACGGTCGCCGCGCTGGATGCGCGCTCGTGCCTGCCGCCCACGCTGGACCGCGCCGTGGCGGTGCCCGGCGTGATGACGTGGCGGCGGTGGGCGGACAAGCCGGAGCTGGCGCTGTCCTGGGTGGCGGAGCCCGCGACGGATGACGCGCTCCCGGCTGCGGTGCTGGCGTGCGTGAAGGAGCGCTTCGCGCGCATCCGCGTTCCGGCGTCGACGCAGGCGGAGCTGCTGGCGGGACGCAGGCCGTCGGAGGCCATGGGCGTGGTGCGCTTCATCACGCAGCCGACGTACGGCGGCAACGGCATTCCCCGGCCGCCCCAGGCCACCACGTTCCTGGGCTACGAGTTGAAGGTCCGCGCGAAGTGGGACGGCCAGGACATGGGGGAGACGAAGTTCGTGCTGCGCCCCGCGCGCCTGCCGCCGCTGCGCCTCCGCATGACGCCGGTGCTGGCGAAGGCGGGCGAGTCCGTGAAGGTGGAGCTGCTGCGCGGCCCCGGCTTCACGGGCGAGCTGCCCAAGACGCTGGAGCTGGTAGCGGGGCCGACGCGCCTCAAGGAGAAGCTGGACGCGGCCACGCGCTCCGCGCACTTCACGTTGCCCAAGGACTTCGAGGGCTGGGCGCAGGTGGAGGGCGTGGCGGCGACCGCGCGCGTGTATGTGGCGCCTCGCGCATCGCTGACGGTGGAGGTGTCTCCGGACAAGCCCGCGTACGCGCCCGGGGAGCTGGCGCGTCTCCAGGTCCACACGCGCGTGGACGGCAAGGACGGCGAGGCGGCGGTGGGCCTCTTCGGCGTGGACGAGACGCTGTCCCAGCTGGCGCCGCTGCCGGGCGCGGATGCGCTGGACGGGCTGAGGCCTTCTCCGTCGGTGGCCACGCCGGCCTTCGGCGTGCTGGACGGCCAGGCGCTGGCCATGGGGCGCATCCGGGGCGCGAACGCGGCCGCGGCGGCGCTCTTGCGCGTGACGGCGGTGCCCACGCTGGAGGATGTGGAGACGCCACTGTCGGCGAGCGCCACGAGCCCCTTCTCCCCGGACGCGGAGCTGACGGAGCCCTTCTACGCGGTGCTGACGGAGCTGCACGCGCGCACGCGCAAGTGGGAGGAGACCGCGCCCGAGGGTGAGACGTTGGACCCCGCGGGGCTCGCGCGGCTGTGGGCGGAGTCGCTCGCCGCCTGCGAGCAGCGCGGGCAGAAGGTGACGGATGCGTTCGGCCGCAAGCTGCGGTTGTCGCGGTTGCCGGAGGACCTGCTGGCCCTCACGGATCCGCGCGCGGTGGTGACGGGGGAGTCGGTCCGCCGCCTCATGGGGAGCTCCGCCGCGGCGCTCGCGGGGGATGAGTTCGTCGCGACCAAGAGCTCGCCAGGCTCCGGCGATGAGGGTCTGCAGCGCAAGACGATGAAGAGCTTCGGGTCGGCGAACTCGTATGACGACGAGTCCGTCGGTTCACGGGGAGGCGGCGGACCGGCCCAAGCTCCGATGGCCGCGGCGCCCGTGATGGAGATGGCGGCACCTCCTCCGGAGCCGGAGATGGAGGAAGGGGGCGTCAGCAAGGACCGCGACGGCGCGGCGGCGGCGCCCACCCGCGCGTGGTTCCCGGAGACGTTCCTCTTCGAACCGCTGGTGGTGACGGACGCGAACGGCTCGGCGACGGTGCCGGTGCGCGTGCCGGACCGGCTGACGCAGTGGCGGGTGCTGGCGCTCGCGCACTCTCGCTCCGGCGCGCAGGCGGGGGCGGTGACGTCCTTCGCGGGCACGCTGCCCACGTACGTGGATCCGGTGCTGCCGCCCTTCCTGCGCGCGGGCGACACGGTGCGCCTGCCGGTGCAGGTGGTGAACACCACGGACAAGGCCGTGGAGGCCTCGCTCAAGGTGGACGTGAAGGGCGCGCAGGTGGAGTCCGGCGCACGCACGGTGCGGGTGCCCGCGCGCGGCAGCGTGGTGGAGTTGGTGACGGTGAAGGCCGGAGGCGCGGGGCCGGTGACGCTGCGCGCCTCGCTGGGGGACACGGACGCGGTGGTGCGCGACTTCGACGTGTGGGCCACCGGTCAGCCCGTGGTCCAGACGCGCGGCGGTTCGCTGGCGGCGCCGCGCACGCTGTCCCTGGTGGGCCCCGCCGACGCACAGGCCGGCAGCGAGAGGGTGCGCTTGCAGGTGTACCCGGGCGCGCTGGGCATGGTGCGCGCGGAGCTGGCGGCGGTGGAGCGCCGTCCCGTGGACGTGGCCGGGGACGCGTACGCGTTGCTGCTCGCGGGCCAGGCGCCGGAGCTCTTGAAGTCGCTGGGCGAGACGGCGGACCCCGCGGCGCTGAAGGCGCTGTCGCTGGTGGCGACGCAGCGGGTGCTGCGCGCGGCGCGGGCGCCGTCGATAGAGGTGGCGACGCGGCTCGCGGAGGGCGCGCTGGCCCACCCGGACAACCCGGTGCTCGCGCGGCTGGGCGAGCGGCTGGTGGCGCAGGTGGCCCAGGCGCAGCGGCCGGATGGCACCTGCCAGGGCGGTGACGGCTGGACGCTCCAGCGACTGCTGGTGGCGACGGCGAACTGCGCCCGCACGGTGCGCGCGGCGCAGGGCACCCCGGAGGGCAAGCAGCGCGCGGCGGCCTTCACCGTGCGCGCGTCGGGCGTCTTCGAGCGCTACCTGCCGCAGGTGAAGGACGGCTACACGGCGGCGGTGCTGCTGGCGGAGGGCTCCGCGGAGGGCGGCGTGGCGGACGCCCTGCGCACCCGCGTGCGCGAGGCGCTGAAGACCGGCGCGGACGGCACCGCGTGGCTGCCGGTGGAGCCGGACACGGTGCGCGCGGACGGGGAGATGCCCTCGGAGGCGGAGGCCACGGCGATGGCGGTGCTCGCCCTCCAGGGTGATGCGAAGGCGCCGCTCGCGGACCTGGGCGCCTGGCTGCTCGCGCACTACACGCCGGGCCTGGGCTGGGGGGATGGGCAGGCCAACCGCGTGGGGCTGCGCGCGGCGCTGGCCCTCTTCAAGGATCCGCTGCCTGCCCAGGTGCGTGTGTCGGTGGCGCGCGACGGACAGGTCGTCACGGAGGGCACCTACGACACGAAGGCGTTGCGCGAGGTGCTGGCGCTGGAGGCCGCGGCGCCGGGCTCGGCGGGGTCGCACACGTGGACCGTGCGCGCGGAGCCCGCGGTGCCGGGGCTGGGCTTCTCCCTGGCGCTGTCCGCGGCGGTGCCCTGGAAGAGCGAGGTGAAGGGTGGCCTGCAGCTGGCCGTGACGGGGCCGAAGGAGGCGCGCGTGGGACAACTGACGAACGTGCGCGTCCAGGTGGGTGCGCCGTCCTCGTTGCCGCTGCGCTTCCAGCAGGAGCTGCCCGCGGGTGTGCAGGTGGATCCCGCGAGCCTGGCCGCGCTCGTGGCGTCCGGACAGGTGACCTCCTGGGATGTGCAGGATGGTGCGTTGTCCTTGGACCTTTCTCCCAGGGAGCAGGGCGCACTGGTGCAGGTGGAGTTCCGCGTGCTGCCCACGCTCGCCGGGACGTTGCAGGCGGGCGCGGCGCGACTGGGTGTGCCTGGCCGGCCGGACATCACCGCGTCGTTGCCGCCCACCACCTGGGCGGTGCGCTGAATCCCTCCGGCGCTGTGTGTGGGGTCATTCTCCACTCACGGCGCCGGTACAGGACCCTTCCGTCTGGCCTCGGGTGCGAGTGGAATGCGCGCCGGAAGCGCGGCAGGGGCCCGTCCCGCCGGGCGCCCCCCGCCCGGTGCAATCGCTGCCCGCATGCGTACACTTCAAAGTGCACGGCGGAGATGCATCGCGCGCGGCAGCGAGGAGACGGATGGAGCTTGAAGGCTCCGAACAGGAGGAACTGACCCACGCTCTCCTGGGCGCGTTCACCTCGGTGGAGGAGCTCCTCCGGATGGTCGAGGTGAAATGCGGCCGCAGCCTGGTGCCCCCCGTCGAACGGGAGGGGGCGGCGCGGGCCCGGGCGCTCGTGCGCACGGCGGAGGCGGAGGGGTGGACGGACGTGCTGGTGCGCGGCGCGCAAGCGGCGGCGCCAGGCCATCCGCGCATCCGCCGTTTCCTGCAGGGCTACCTGTCCTCCGTGCAGCGCAGCGTGTCCGGCAGTGCCCTGGCGCGCATCGTCCAGCAGTCCAGGCTGGCGCTGACGCCGCAGGCCTGGCGCGACCGGTTGACCACGCTGTCTCGGCGCGTGTGCCGCGTGGAGCTGGAGGGCGGCCGCGCGTTGGGCACGGGCTTCCTGGTGGCGCCGGATATCGTGCTGACGAACTCGCACGTCATCGAGCACCGGCTGCTGGAGGCGCTGCGCGTGCGCTTCGACCTGAAGGTGCTGCCGGACCGCATCGCGGTGCATCCCGGCCGGGTGTACGCGGTGACGGCGTGCCTGGCGCAGAGTCCGCACAGCCCGGCGGACCTGATGCACCCGCGTCCGCGCGAGGCCACGCGCGACGAGCTGGACTACGCCTTCCTGCAGATCCAGGACGCCCCGGGCGAGGACCGGGTGGGGGACGGGCCGCGCGGCTTCGTCCCGCTGGCCCCGTCGTCGCCCACGGCGTTCGAGCCCGGCGCGCTGGCGCTCGTGGTGCAGCACCCGAAGGGCCGGCCCATGCAGGTGGCGCTGGACACGTTCCAGACGGTCAACCGCTCCCAGACGCGAGTCACGTACTGCACCAACACGCACCCGGGCTCGTCCGGGTCGCCGTGCTTCACGCCGGACCTGGAGCTGGTCGCGCTGCACCACAGCGGAGACCCGCGCCCCGGCCACGAATCCGCCGAGGACGACGAGGGCATCCCCCTGGACGCCATCCGCGGGAGCCTGTCCGGGAGCGTGCTGCGCCGCCTGGGCTGGGAGTGAAATAACGCGTGGACGCGCATGCGAGCGCGGAGGAGGGGACTGCTATCGTCCGCGCGCATGAGCCTTCCCGCTCGAAGCACCATGGCCGTGAAGGTCCTGCTCCCCACGGGCGTGACACTGGCGTGCGCCGTGCTCTGCCTGTGGCCCATGCTCGCGGGCGCGGCGCCGCGCTTCGGCCTCGCCGGCCTGTCCTCCAACAACCAGGTGCGCCTGCGCACGTCCACTGCCCACCTGGAGACGGTGCTGCGCGTGGACCTGCTGCCCACGCCCACGGACGTGTCTCCGGAGTCACCGCGCGACGCGAGCGCGGAGGTCACGCGGGTGACGGTGCTGGTGGATCCGCTGCTCGCGGCGGACGGCACGCAGGTGCCGGTGACGGTGCGCGTGGGCACGACGGAAGGCGCGGCGGAGGTGCCCATCTCCGTGCGGCAGCCGGTGACGGTGACGCTGTCCGCGGACCTGCCCGCGGCGGGCGACTACCACGGCCGCGTGGTGCTCCTGGGTGATGGCGTGCGGGAAGTCACCCCGCTCGTCGTGCAGCGAGTGGCGATGGCGCCCACGGTGCAGTTCTATCCGGTGGCCCCCGCGCGCGGTTGGACGCTGGGGCCGTTCTCCGGCAAGGCCACGGTGCGGCTGACCTTCCGGGAGACGGCGGGCGTGGGCGGCGCGGTGGGGCCCGCGGCGGTGGTGCAACTGGACCGCAGGGCGGGCGGCTCGGGTGACGGTGCCGCGCCCGTGCAGGCGCAGGATGCGAAGTGGTTCTTCCGAGGACCGGATGGCCAGCCGCAAGGCACGGGGAAGGAAGGCATCCTCCAGGTGCCCGCCTACGGCACCGGCCTGCTGAGCCTGGACGTGGACGACCTGCCGGAGTCCGGCGAGTACACCGGCACGGTGCGGCTGCTGGTGCCGGAGGGCGCGGCGGTGGAGCAGGCCTTCACCGTCTGGGTGAAGACGCCCGCGCTGTTCGGCGCGTTCCTCATCTTCCTGGGCGTGGTGACGTCCGCGGCGGTGCGCTTCTACGTGCAGCGCGTGCGCCCTCGCGTGAACCTGCGCAGCCGCGCGGAGTTCGCGAGACAGAAGCTGCTCTCGCTGGTGCCCGCCCGTCCGCTGGAGCGCGAGGCCACCGTGGCCGCGTCGCTGCGCCGCCAGGTGGACGCGCTCCTCGCGGACATCCAGCGGCCGCTGAGCGGGCTCGTCGTGCAGGACTCCGTGCTCGCCCTCTTCGAGGCGCGCCTCCAGCTCTTCTCCCTCTGGTCCGTGCTCCTGCGGCAGCTGGAGGGGCTCAAGGGCGTGGCGCTGCTGGACGCCGAGCGCAAGCTCAAGGCGGTGGAGACGCTGCTCCAGAATGATGAAGCCACGTCCGCGGACTTCACCGAACAGGTGCAACTGCTGCGCACGCTCGACCTGGAGGCGGTGGCCCGCGCGGTGCTGGAGGCGCGGCTGACGGAGCTGGAGCAGCAGTCGCGGACGCTGTCCTCCCAGCGCGGGGATGACCCCGTGAGCCGCCGGCTCCAGGGCGAGCTGCCCCTGTACGTGCTGCGCGCGCGTCAGCAGCTGCCGGGGCCCGACCTGGAGGCGTCGCGCCGGCTGGTGGAGACCGCGCGCGAGGCGTTCCTCGAAATCCTCCTGACGGACCTGGAGGACGCCTTCACCGCGAAGGAGCTGCCCGGCGGTTTCACGCAGGAGGAGTGGGCGGCGCTGCGCCTGCGCGTGGGCGAACAGCTGGCCCGGTCGCGGGCCCGCATGTCCGCGAGCGTGGACGAGGCATACCTCTACTACCAGTCCGCGCACGCGCTGTACCTGCGCGAGCTGGTGGACAACCTGGAGGAGGCGTTGACGCAGCTCCAGGCGCAATCCGGAGGGGGCCTGAACACGCTGGCGGACTGGCGAACCGCGGTGGACGCGCGGCTGGCGGCGGCGCGAGAGCAGTTGGACAAGGGCGAAGCAAACCTGGCCGCGGCGGAGTACCGCGCCGCCCGCGAGGACTTCGCGCGCCACGTCACGCTCCCGCCGCCCCCGGTGTCCACGGGCGGCCGGTTGGCCCTGGAGTCCGTCCCCTCCGCCGTGACGCTGGACCCCTTCTCGCAGCCGGCCATGGAATCGCCGCAGCCGTCGCCATCACCGCTGCCCGGCGGTCCCGCCACCGGGAACCTCTCCCCGCTGCCGCCGTCATCCACGAAGGCGAGCACCGACGCGCTGGTGAACCTGGATTGGATTCCCCTGCCGCGCTCGAGGGACTTGTGGAAGGTGGAGCTCGCGGTGCTGGGGATGATGTCCATCATCGCGGTGCTGCTGGGGCTCCAGGTGTTGGACGTCTTCGCGCCCACGTGGGGCGGCTCCGGTGGGTGGATGACCGCCTTCCTCTGGGGCTTCGGCCTGCATCAGGTGGGCAACGCCACCTTCGACGGCCTGTGGGGCATGGTGTCGCGGCTGGAGAAGTAGCCTCAGGCCTTCTTGCCGCGGATGGCGCGCGCGGCCAGCTTGTCCACCAGCGCGGGCGCCACCAGCTTGAGCACCAGTCCCACGCGGCCGGTGAGCGTCATCACCAGCTCGCGCTCGCGGCGCTCCATGGCGCGCAGGATGAGGGCCACGCAGGTGTCCACGTCCATGGTGGGGCCCGCTTCGTCGCGAGGGCTCTGGCCCAGGGGCTGGCCCTCCGGACCCAGCGCGTGCGCGCGGATGTCCGTGGCCACGAAGCCCGGCGACACCACGAGCACGTCCGTGCCGGTACCCAACAGTTCGATGCGCAGCGAATCGAAGAAGCCCTGCATGGCGTGCTTGCTGCCAGCGTAGCCGGTGCGCATGGGCACGCCCGTCTTGCCCGTCAGCGACGACACGGCGACGAGCAATCCCTTGCGCGCCTTGATGTACGGCAGCGCGTGGAAGGTGCAGTGCACCGCGCCCAGGTAGTTGATGCGCATGAGGCGCTCATAGAGGCCCAGGTCCTTCACGTCCTCGAAGCGCGAGTGCATGGTGATGCCCGCGTTGTTGACGAGCACGTCCACGCCACCGAACGCCTCCACGGTGCGCTCCACCAGGCCGCGGCACGCCTCCGGGTCGCCCACGTCTGTGGGCACCGCCAGCGCCTCGCCGCCCGCGGCTTCGCACTTCGCCTTCACGCGCTCCAGCGCCTGGGCATCCCGCGCCGCCAGCGCCACGTTCGCGCCCCGGCCGGCCAGGGCCACCGCCAGCGCCTCGCCGATGCCCGCGGAGGCACCGGTGACAATCACGGTCTTTCCTTGCATGGCCCCATCCTCTCAGGGGCGCGGCCCTTCAGCCATGGCCTCCCGCGAACCGCTCCGCGAAGTGCAGTCCGCCAATGAGCAGCAGGCCACACAGGAAGCCCACCACGCGCTGGCGTGAGTCCGGGCCCCGGCGCAGCTCCGGCAACAGGTCCACCGCGCCGATGTAGAGGAACGAGCCTCCGGCGATGGCCAGCACCGTGCCCTGGAGCGAGGGCAGATACCGCGTGCCCAGCAACACGCCGGCGGCGCCCACCGCGGCGGTGAGCTGCACCGCGCCCAACGCGACCAGCGACCGCGCGCGAGTCCAGCCCGCGGCGCGCAGGAGCGCGTAGTCACCCACCTCCTGCGGCAGCTCATGGACGATGACCGCGAACGCGGTGGCGAAGCCTGCTTGAGGAGACACGAGGAAGGCCGCCGCGACCGCCGCACCGTCACCCACGTTGTGCAACGCATCCGATGCGAGCAGCGCGGTGGGCAGCGTGGGCGAGACCGGGTGCGCATGATGATGGCCGTGCGCGTGTCCGGCGGCGGCCTCCGCGTCGTGATGGTGATGGCCCAGGGCCCACTCCATGAACGTCAGCACGACGAAGCTGGCGAAGGCCCACGCGAAGGCTGCATCGCCCTTGGCCTCCACCGCCTTCGGCAGCACCTCCAGGAACACCGCGCTCAAAAGCGTTCCGGCGGCGAAGGCCACCAGCGCGGGCAGCCGCCGTTGCAGCCAACGTTCGGACAACACACCGCCCGCAAGCCCGGCCAGGCCGTCCAGCCCCACCGCGACGAAGACGAGCAGGACGGTCTGTGTATCCATCAGGGGGCCATCAGCCACGTGAGCACGTCCTGGGGACTGTCCACGTGCACGAAGTGGCCGGCGTCCGGGAGGAAGGCCACGGGGCAGCCGCCGTCCTCCAGGCGCTGGGCGCTCTCATCGGACACGTACCGGCTGCGCCCGCCGCGGATGCAGCGCAGGGGCGGGTGTACGGGGCGCTCCACCGCGGGCCAGAGGTCCTCGCCGGTGACGCGGCGGTGGAGCCGGAGGAGCGCGTCGCGGTCGAAGCGCCAGCGCACGCCGTCACCGTCGGGCGTGAGGTTCATGAGGATCCAGTCCGTCAGCGGCTCTGACAGGCCGTTCCCAATGAGGTTCGCGCGCAGGTCCTTGCGGCTGTCGGCGCGCGGCGGCGCCTTCAGCAGGATGTCCAGGACATAGCCGCTGTCCGACAGGTTCACCGGCACGGGGCCGGGCGCGATGTCGAGCAGCGCTATGCTGCGCACGCGCTCGGAGGCCTCCAGGCTGGCGGCCAGTGACACGCGGCCGCCCAGCGAATGGCCCACCCAGTCCACGGCGCCGGTGAAGCCCTGCGCGTCGAGCGTGTCCACCACGTCGCGCGCGAGCGTGGTCAGGTCCGCGTCCGGATGCAGGGCCGGGGAGGTGCCGTGGCCGGTGAGGTCGGGCAGGAGGATGCGGCGGCGCGGATCGGCTTTTGTCCACGCGACGGCCAGCGAGCGCAGGTTGCGGCCCGTGCCGAGGAAGCCGTGCAACATCACCGTGAGCACATCCCCCGTGCCCACCTGAAAACTTTCGAGCACCACGCCACCACCGCCTTGTGTCGCATGCCTTGACCTGGGGGCACGCCTGCCGCTTCATACCGCGAACCCCCCTTTCGTCGAGGTGAACCCGATGGCACCTGTCTCCTGGTTGTTGCTGGCGCTCGGCGCCAACCCCGTCGCTGCTCCGGCCGCGGCCCAGGCTCCGGCCGACCCGAAGGTCGCGGTGGCCACGGTGCTGGACGACTGGCACCGCGCGGCGGCGGTGGCCAACGAGCCGCGCTACTTCTCCTTCTTCACGCCGGACGCGGTCTTCATGGGCACGGACGGCGAGGAGCGCTGGACGGTGGACCAGTTCCGCGCGTGGTCGAAGCCCTACTTCTCCAAGGGCAAGGCGTGGTCGTTCAAGTCGGTGTCCCGCAACGTGTTCTTCTCCAAGGACGGCCAGGTCGCCTGGTTCGACGAGGCGCTGGACACGCCCAACCTGGGCCCCGCGCGCGGCAGCGGCGTGCTGGTGAAGGACGCGGCCGGCTGGAAGATCGCCCAGTACAACCTCTCCGTCCCCATCCCCAATGACCTGATGGGCGAGGTGACGAACCGCATCGCCACGTACTCGAAGGCCAAGGCAGCCACACCGCCCGCCCCTGCAAGCAAGCCCGCGCCGAAGCCCTGACGCATGCCCGCCTGCGTCATGCCGGGCTTCATGACAGAACCATGACAAACGCATGGCGGAGCTGAGGCCCTCCGCCATTTCCTACGCTGTACGTTGGAGTCCTTCGCCGCGCTGTACCGGAGGCCCCAACGCATGCGTGTCATCACCCCCGACCTTCTCGTCGCGGCCGTGACGGAACTCTCCCGGGGATCGAAGCTGGTCCGACTGAAGGACGTTCAGGCGTGGTGTGAGTGGAACGGCGTGGACGCGCAGGGAGACGGCCTGCGGAACCAGGCGCTCTGGGAAGCGGAGCGCGCCGAGGCCCAGGGTCAGCGCCGGCTGCTGAAGTTCAAGAGCGGCGAGTGCAAGCAGTCCCGGCTGGGCTGGGCGCTCATCCCCCACGGGACCAAGGCGCGCGAGCTGGCCACGGACCTGCGCTGGTGCGAACAGGCGTGGAACGGCATGGACTGGGAGTGGGTGGGCGGAGTCGCGCCCGTCCCCGAGCGCCGTCCCAACCGGGTGCGGACCGAGGAGCAGGCACCCGCCTCACCGTGATCCCGGGGCGAGCAGGAACACCGCGCCCCGGTGGCTTCAGACCGCGTCCTGGATGTTGTTCAGGTACGTGTCGATGCCGTGCTTGCCATCCAGGGCGAACACTTCGCCGTTCCCGGCGGAGTCGAAGGTGTGGATGGTCGCTCCTTCCGGATACTGGGTGGACGGGCCGCCGTTGAGGATGCCGATGCCGGGGAAGAGGCCGGACGCGATGCCGCTCACGATGTCCGTCACCGGGTTGAACGCGTGCGTGCCCAGCCACGTGGGCACGGGGTCCTGCTTGTTCACGTAGAAGGTGTACTTGGGCCCGTCCGGGAACGTCTTGCCCGCGCCCGCGAAGGTCGAGACGTTGATGTTCCCCAGCAGCGCCTCGCGCTTGTCGCGGTTGCCGTCGCCGAGGACGGGCAGGTTCCCCCAGAAGCCGCCCATGTCGTCCTTGATGCGGTTGTCCACGTCGCGCAGCGCGCTCGACACGATGGCGCCACCCTGGCTGTAGCCGGTGACGTTGACCTTCTTGCCCGCCTGCAGGTCCCGGTAGATGGCGTCCGCCAGCGTCTGGGCCGCCTTGTTGTCGCCAAGGCCCAACCGGTCCATGCCCGTCTGCGTCACGTCCGCGGGCAGTCCCTCCGTGGCGTTGTAGATGGGCACCACGTTGGTGCCCGTCTCGTTCGCCAGCTTCTGGGCCTCGCCCGTGGCGTTCCCGTCTCCCTGCGGCTGCGTGAGGATGCCGTTGACGTGGTACGTCGTCGGCGTCGGGGAGGCGATGGGCTTCTCCGGCTTGAACGGCGGCACCTCCGACACGGAGAACTTGTCCGGCGGATAGGCGTAGCCGTCCGAGCCCAGGTACATGCCGTCGTAGGTCTTCGGATCCGCGTTCGAGTCGATCTTCAGCGCGCCGCGAGCCACCTTCGTCGCGTCATCCAGCTGCACCGTGCCGGCCTGCACCGTGCCCGTGTTGGACTGGATGGGCGGCAGGTTCGCGTTGCCGGAGCTGGAGGACTGGGCGCTCTTCGCCTCGAAGACGTCCTTGGCGGCCAGCGGGCGGGCGAGCGCGTTCTTCGCCACGGGGCCGGACTGTCCCTCCACGGCGCGCGGCGTCACCTGCCGGACTCCGCCTCTTCCCACTCCGTCGATGGACATGTCCCGGACCTTCCGTGCTCGCGGTTCGAGGAGGTTATCGGGAGATGAGAAGAAGAGTTGTCCCGGTCAGGGCAGAACGCTGACGTGGATGCCCGGCGTGCGGCGCTCCGTCGCGCGCTCCACCACGCGGCCCAGGCGCAGCAGCAGGTGCTCTTCGTACGGGCGCCCCATGAGGTGCACGCCCACGGGCAGGCCCGCGCGGTCGAAGCCCGCGGGCACGGAGAGGGCAGGGCAGCCGGTGAGGTTCGCCAGGCGGATGAAGCGCATCAGCGCGTCCACCACCGGCAGGTTCGACTCTCCGGCGGGGAGCGTGGCTTCGGGGATGGCGGGCGCGGTGCTCGCCGTCGTCGGCGTGACGATGACGTCCACGTCCGCCATGAGCGCCAGCAGCTCGCGGGTCAGCCGGTGCCGGTGCCGCAGCGCGTGGATGAGGTCCGTGGCCCGGAAGTGACGCCCCAGCGCCAGGTTGGTGCGCGAGTCGAGCCCGAACACCGACGCGCGAGCCTTCACCTGCGGCAGCATCGCCTCCGCCATCTCACTCAGGATGATGCAGCTGTGCGTCCAGAGAATCGTGTTCAGGTCCGGCGCGGGAAGCTCCACCACCGTGGCGCCCGCGTCGGTGAGGGCGCGCACGGCCTCGCGGCAGCGAGCCACCACGTCCGCGTCCGCGTCTTCAAGATAAGGCGTGCAGATTCCCAGCCGGACGCCCTTCAACGCCCCGTCTTCATAGCCAGACAGGTGATGCGGAGGCTGCTGCCGGGCGACGACGTCGTGTCCGTCCGGTCCAGCCACAATCGCATACGCCGCCGCGACGTCGTCGACGGTGAGGCCCAGGGGGCCCACGTGCGCCACGTTCCAGCACAGCGGTGGCACGCCTGTCTCCGGGATGCGGCCCCAGGTGGCCTTGAGCCCGACGATGCCGCACAGCGCGGCGGGGATGCGGATGGAGCCTCCGCCGTCCGCGCCAATGCTCACCGGGCACAGGCCCGCCGCCACCACGGCCCCAGAGCCGCTGGAGCTGCCTCCGGTGATATGGCCCCGACTCCACGGGTTGCGCGCGGCGCCGTGGTGCGGGTTCAACCCGATGGGGTTGATGCCAATCTCCTGCATGTTGGCCTTGCCCAGGATGACCGCGCCCGCGGCCTTCAGCCGGGCGGCCACGGTGGAATCGGCTTGGGCCGGCTCGGTGCGGAACGTGGTGCCCAGCGTCGTGGGGAAGCCCGCCAGGTCCAGCTCGTCCTTGATGACGACGGGCACACCGTCGAGCACGCTCAAGGGCGTTCCGGCGCGCAGCCGCTCCGCGGACGCCTCCGCGGCCCGCA
Source organism: Corallococcus sp. CA041A (assembly GCF_003612075.1). Lineage (NCBI taxonomy): Bacteria > Pseudomonadati > Myxococcota > Myxococcia > Myxococcales > Myxococcaceae > Corallococcus > Corallococcus sp. CA041A. The sequence goes on along the minus strand of NZ_RAWF01000121.1, from coordinate 10,150 downwards.
GCACCTCCTCCGGCTTGCGAGAGATGAAGAGCCCCAGGCGGTCCGCGCCGCCGTCCAGCCGTTCAATCGCCTCGTGGACCTTGCGCGTCACCGCCACCGGATCCGTGCTCCCGTCCCGGTAGGCGCGAGCGAACGCCGCGACCGTCTCCTGCCTCGGCGTCACGGGCGACGCGGCGGCGGCGCGCGCGGCCTGCTCCACCGGTGTCTGTGATTCGGAGGGCGGCGCACCCGGGGGCAGCGGGTACTGGATGGGCGGAGCATCGCCGGCGGACAGCTCGCGCCACTGCTCGATGCCGCTGTCCCGCATCAACTTCTCCACCAGCGCCGGGCCCACGCCGCCCCGCTCCAGCGTGTTGACCATGGCCTTGAGGGCCATGCCAGAGAGTCGCGGAGCCTTCACCGGAGCGCGTCGGTAGGTCATGACCCCCGAGCCTACACCCATGCACGTCCACGCATCAGGTCGTTCCCCGCGCCTGAAACAGCTCATAGATTCGAGTCATGCCCAAGATTGCCAGAGGCACCCGCCTGAAGCGCTTCAACCACTTGTCCAAGACGGAGAGTCAGGCGAGCGTCGCCACCCTCTCCGAGCGGATCCGCACCGAGTTCGCCCGGGTGCTCTGCATCCGCAAGACGCGGCGGGTGGAGGATGAAATCAAATACAACATCCACCCGAGGTACAAATACTACCACCTGGGCATCGACGCGGTGGAGCCCTCGCTGGACAAGAACTACTGGCACGCGGCGTTCACCGTGCTGCAGGGGCTGCCCATCCAGGAATACGACTCCTTCAAGTGCCCGGGGGTGGTCATCAGCAACCAGGCGGAGCTCGCTGGCTGGGGAAAGGGGGACCTGGGGCTGCCCACCAAGAACGTCCTCGAAAGCCGGTATCCCGGCCAGTTCCCCCGCACCGCGGCGCCGCAGGCCAATGGGAAGACCCTGGGGACCTGGGATCTGGTCAGCGCGAAGCTCGTGGAGATGCGGGAGCGGGTGAATGGCACCCGGCCCGACGTCAGCTCCACCGGAAAGCAGCGCGGCGTGGAGCGGAACATCGTCCTGGAGGACGGCACTTCGTTCCCGAGCGGCGTCCTCAAGGCCCCCTACCTGAACGCGGCCTCCATCCCCTACGGCGAGGCCCAGGTGCACTACCTCCCCGAGCACGTCCTGGGCGTCTACGCGGAGCTGCTGAGCCAGCAGCAGATCACCGCGTATCAGCAGGCGGACAACGCGCGCACGGCGGAGGTCGCCCTCCAGGACGCCGTGGAGGCCATCCGGGGAGCTCTGGACCTGCGCTTCTACCTGAAGACCACCTGCAAGATGGCGGTGCCGCTCGTCGAGTACTCCCTGGGCGCCGTCACCCTCCACGCATCACCCAAGGCGCTCATGACAGCGGCCGAGGCGAAGTGCCCCGCGGCCGTCATCGAGGCCGTGAAGGCGAAGATCCCCATTGGCATGTATGGCGATGACGCCTGAGCGTCAGTGGCCCGTGGGAGACGGAGGCACTTCCGTGTCGAAGATCTTGTCCGACCCCGGCTTGCCAAACACCATCGTCTGATGGGCTGGCGGGAAGACGGTGCCCGGGACGTGCATGCCGGACGCCTCCCAGTAGTGTCCGGAGGCATCCGTCGGCAGCACGAGCTTGGTGCCCAGCGCGCCGGAGGCCGCCTGGAGCACCTCGTAGCAGGTCCGGCAGGGCGTCTTCACGCCACCGATGAACGCCGGGGATGACTCGCTCAACAGCCCCGCCGCGTCCAGGTTCATGAGGATGGGATAGAACATCTGCTCCGCGTGGATGTCCTTCTTGGTGAAGGTCCCGCGGCCCTGCTCCGGCACGACCAGGTAGACGCGGCCCGGAGCCACCGCGGGCGCCGTCCAGGCCGTGTAGTCGTCGCCGTTCTTCGTGATGGTGAGGAGCTCGTGGTTCGCGCAGTTCAGCGACGCCCGGAGCTGCTTGAAGATGTACCTCCATTGATATTGGAAGTACTCCGAATAGGCCGCCTCGGTGTTCGAGACGAAGGCCGCCTTGTAATCTGGCAGTCGATCCGTGTGGGACTTCTTCAGGTTGCGCTTGGAGGAGTTGATGGACCCCGCGCCCGTCTTGCCAATCTTGATCTGCCCAATCAGCGCCTTGAGCGTCCCGTGCGTGCCCAGCGAGTTCTCCAGCTCCAGCCCATAGGAGTAGTTGTTGGAGGAGATGAAGAGCGAGCCGTGCGCCCACATGGCCTGGAGCTCGACGGGGTTCATCGAGTCTCCGCCGAAGTCGATGGTGTAGAGCAGCGTGCACAGCCGCCGCATGAAGGAGTTGGGGCCCAGCTCGCGGTAATCCCAGACGGCGTCGCGGCCGACGATCTTCGCGGCGTTCACCACCGTGGGGGCGGACTGGCTCAGCCGGGGATAGCTGGTGCTGTTGACCGTCTCCCGGTGGGTCAGCAGGGTCTTGTATTGGTTGAGTGACACCACCCGGCCCGGGTGCGTGGTCGTCGTCTTCGGGTTCTGTGCATTCGACAGTGCCCCGAACTTCGTGTCGTAGTCCTGCCGCCGCCTCTTCACCTTCTGGTAGGCCCGCTCGGTGTCGATGCGCGCCTTGGCGTCATCGTCCTCCACGGGCTTCACGCTGAAGGTGGGGACCTCGTCCTGGAAGCCGTCGTCCAGCCGCCGCCGCTTGAGGTTCAGCACCGCCGCGTCCGGAGCGATGTCGAGCGAGCCGCTGACGTCGTGCCGCGCCGGGTTGAGCAATCCGGCCTTCTTGCGCTTCTGGGCCTTGTTGGCGTCCGTCGTCAGCGGGACGAAGAAGATGGAGTGGTTGTGTCCGCACGTTGGACAGTCCGGACGGTTCGCCTTCTCATCCGAGTAGGTGCTGGGCGCGGAGTACATCCATTGGCCCTTGCAGTCAGAGCAGCCGAAGAAGAAGGCCATCGTCGACAGCTTGTCGACCTTGCTGCTGCCGCCTTCCTTCGTGCAGTGGTTGCACGTCGGCATGTCGCCCGGCAACTCACTCTCCAGGAAGATGCCGCTGGTGTTCAGGCACTTCTGACACTTGAAGTAGTAGAGCATCGTCCACCCTGGGGGAGCGCCAGAAGACGCATGGTACATTACGCGGCGTCATGCACCCGCGCCGCCGAATCCTCCCCCTCGTCGTGTGTCTGCTGGCGGTCGCTACTGGCTGCAAGAAGGAGGCGCCCGCCGCGCCTTCCAAGCCCGCCATCGGCCTGGTGCTGGGGCTGGGGGGCCGGGGCGACCACGCCTTCAACGACTCCGCCCTGCGGGGACTGGAGCTGTGGGCCGGGGGAGTGAAATACGAGAAGGCTGGATATCAGGACACCACCGCGTCCGAGCGGAAGGACTCGTTGGCGCCGGACGTCGCCGCGCGCGGGTGGGAGATGATTCCGCTGGGCATCACGCCGGTGGTCCTCCAGAGCCGCGTGGCGGAGGACTACGAGCCGAACCTCCAACTGCTCGCGGAGCAGCGCGTGTCGCTGGCGATGGGCGTGGGCTTCATGCTGGAGAACGCCGTGGAGACGGTGGCCCGGCGCAATCCCTCACTGCCCTTCCTGCTGGTGGACAGCCCGCTGCTGGACGCGCAGGGCCGGGTCATCACGCTGCCCAACGTGCGCACGGTGGTGTTCCGCGAGGAGGAGGGTTGCTTCCTCGCGGGCGCCCTGGCCGGGCTCGTCACGAAGACGGGCCGGGTGGGCATGGTGGGCGGGATGAAGATTCCCCTGGTGCAGCGCTACGAGGCCGGCTTCCGCGCCGGCGTGGCCGCGACGAACCCGAACGCCACGGTGCTGGTGAACTACACCGGCAGCTTCACGGACTTCGCCCTGGGCAAGCAGGTGGGGCAGGACCTGCTGCTCAAGAACACGGACGTCCTCTTCGCGGCGGCCGGCGTGGACGGCCTGGGTGCCATCCAGGCCGTGAAGGAGGCGCGCGAGGCGGGCAAGACCGTGTCTGTGATTGGCGTGGACTCCGACCCGTCCCACCTGGCGCCGGAGGCGGTGCTGTCCGCCGTCGTGAAGCACGTGGACCTGGTGGTGTACGAGGCCATCCGCGAACAGCGCCAGGGACGCTTCCAGGGTGGGAATGTCTCGCTCGGGTTGAAGGAGGGCGGCATGGGGCTGGCTCCCGTGCGGCTGGACTTCCCGGGCAAGGACGAGGCGCTGCGCAAGGTGGAGGCGCTCAATGCCCGCATCATCTCCGGGGAACTGAAGGTGCCCACGCAGCCGGCGCCCAGCGGGACGGCGGGCGCCAATCCCTGAAAAGGGGCTCCCGCTCGCACGATTGGGAAACGGGCCTCCTGACGGGCCATGGCGTCGACACGGGTGCGGATCTCCTCCAACGTCTCGGCGGGGAGCTGCCGGAGCCATTCCTCCAGGTCGCTCCACTGCTGCTGCGTGATGGGGAGCGGCGCGGCCAGATGGCGGCAGCAGTGGTCACACCCGCGGCGGCAGGGCCACCCGTCATGGGAGCCGGAGATGTCCGCCGCACGCGTCTCCACGCGTGCGTAGACGGACTCCAGTGCGCGTCGCGCTTCGTCTGGCGTGCCCATCGGAGCGAATTTTTATCGCTCCTCCGGCACTGTCGCATCCGTCCTTCGGAGCGCTACGCCCCGGCGGTCCAGCCACCGTCGATGTCGATGACCTGTCCGGTGGCGTACGCGCACGTGGCGAGGAAGTACGCCGCGTCCGCCATGTCGTGCACGGTGCCCGGCTTCTTGAGGGGCACCTTGCTCACGAGCGCGTCCAGGAATGCGCTGACCTGCTCCGGCGGGACGCCCCAGTCGATATCCGTGTCGCGCGTCAGCCCTGGGGACAGGACGTTGACGCGGATGCCCTTGGGCGCCAGCTCCACGGACAGCGAGCGGCCCATGGCGTTGACCGCGCCACACAGGCCCGCGCCGCCCGAGTAGTTCACCAGCGCAGTGTGACCCGCGATGCCGGAGCACAGGATGATGGCGCTGCCCGGGGCCATCTTCGGCACCGCGTAGTGGCATGCGGAGAGCTGGCCGAAGAAGCGGTCGTTGAAGAGGGCCCGCCACGACTGCGAGGGCACGCTGTCCACCGCGCCGAACACGGCGCCACCCGCGCACGTCACCAGCAGGTCCACGCGAGGCACGGAGTCGATGAGCCGCTTCACCTGCGCGTCGTCGCCCACGTCGGTGACGACGCCCCGGGCGCCCCGGCCAATCTTCGCCGCCGCGTCCTCCAGGCGCTGCTGCCGGCGCCCGGCGATGACCACCTCCGCGCCCTCGCTGGCGAAGCGCTCCGCGATGGCGAAGCCAATGCCCGTGCTTCCGCCCGTGACGACCGCGATCTTCCCGTCCAATGCGCCCATGTGTGTGTCTCCCTGGAATGACATACGGATGGCCTGGGAGCGGCTGGCGGTTGCCCCTGCTTCATCCTCGGTGGAGCCCCCGGTCCCACAGGCCTGACGGCGAGTCTTGCTGAGAGGACTGCCCGGTCGCCATGGCCTGGCGGGGCAGGGCACCTGGGTGAAGCCTGGGCCGTGCGCGACACCCCCGGACCGGGGTAGACACACGGCATGTCCGCCCTGCTCGACAGCGGCGTGCGCCAGGGCGCGGAGGTTCGCTGCCCCGGGTGCATCCGCTTCATCCCTGCTGATGCCGCGTGCCCGCATTGCCTCTGTGGTGCCATCCCGCTGGAGCGCTATGGCTCCGCGCGGGCGTTGGTGAAGTCCGGCGTGGACCGCTTCTCCCTGGCGGCCCGCACCGCCGCGCTGGAGCCCGCCCAGGTGGCGGTGCTGGAGGCGCGCTACGCACGGCAGTGGGGCGCGGTGCAGCGCCTCGCGGAGGACGCCCGTCGCATCGAGCCCCTCCTCATCCAGCGCGGCTTCGTGCGGGAGCTGGAAGATGCGTGGGCGGTGATTCTGCCCATCGAGGAGGCATCCCTGGAGGAGATGCTCGCGCCCTTCAGTCCCATGCCGGACTCGGTGGAGTGGCTGGCGAGCAAGTCTCCGGATCCGACCCTGCGCCTGCTGGCGTCGCTCGCCTGGGTGCATCAGGGCACCTGGTCGCAGGAGGCGCGCTACTCCGTGCGCAACCAGCTGCTGCACGGCGAGGGCCGCGTGGCGGTGGAGGCCATGCTCGCGATGACGCGCTGGCGCAGCGGCCTCTCCCCCCGTTTGAACCAGGAGGAGCGCGAGCGGATCCGCACCCTCGCCCTGGGGGTGCTCGACGTGCAGGAGCTGTCCGCACGCGCCGCGGTCGCCTGGGTGCGCGCGTCGCACGAAGCGCCGCCGGACAATGTCTCCACCGCGCTCCGCCGGGGCCTGTATGGCATGGACCCCGACGTCCGCTTCGAGTGCGCGCTGTGTCTCCACGACGAGGTGGAGGTCGCCCAGGCGCTGGACTCCTCCGATGCGGATCTCGCCGCCTTCGCGCGGCGCACCTTGAGCCAGTGGGGCTCACGCCGGCTGCTCACGCGCCTGCAGCGGGATGGGGACGCGGCCTTCGCCAAGGAGGTCCTCCGCGAACTTCCCACCCCTCCACCCGAGGGCGCCCTGGAAGCGATGCTCACCGTGTCGCTGCGCACGGTCGGGTCGCTCGCGGACGAGCTGCTCTCCTTCGCGAAGCGGCGCCCCTTCCGCGAATGGGGGCTGGAAGACCAGCGGCGCTGGGCCCGCTGGGCGCGCTCGGTGCTGAGCGACCTGCCCGCGGAGACCGCGCTCGACTTCTTCAGCTGGGCCGCCACGCCTCCCCGCGACGACCCCGAGCCCCCCGAGGAAGAAGAGTCCGAGGCGATGTGGGCCTTCCTGGAGGAGACCGTTCACGCCATCGACCGGGGCGCGACGAAGGATCGCACCGAGTGCTTCCAGGACTCCTCGTTCGCGCGCTTCCTCCACCATTCGGGCGTGGACGAACAGCGGCGGCTGAACGACTGGGCCCGCGACCCGAACAGCGGCGAGGCCCTGCTGGAGGCGTTGCTCATGTTCCCCTCCAGGGCCCGGAACCTGAGCCTCATTCCGGAGCGCCCGAGCACGGAGAAGCACCCCGACCCCGGTCACTTCGGCCGGCTGCTGATGGCCGTCTGGGAAGGGCCGGGCCAGCACCTCCTGGTAGCGCCGCTGACCCGCGTGGTGCGCTCCTGGAGCTCCCTCACCGGAAGCGAGCTGTTCGTCGAAGCCGTGTGGAGGCGCTTCCAGTCCCATCCCGCCGAGCGCGCTCCCCTGCTCACCGCCTTCGCGGCCTGGCGAGACCGCCTGTGGGAGTACCAGTGCGACGTGGAGCCGGACGCGCTCGTGCGCTTCCAGACCTGGTGGCGCGTGGATCCGGAAGGGCTCTACCGCCAGACGGAGCAGCTGCTGGACCGCGTCCCGGTGGACGCGCTCCCCAAGAGGCTGCGAGCCCTCTGGGACGCGGCGGAGGAGCTGGTGGGCACGCGCCCGCGCACGGCGTCCCTCTCCGTGTCGAAGGGCGCCATGGCGCTGCGCAACGGGCTGGAGTCCCGCGACGTCCACGTCCTCGATGTCCTGGACGCGGAGCTGGAGCACTTCGAGTCGTGGCTCCCCGCCTTCGAACAGCGCGTGCGCGCCACGCCGTCTCCGCAGGAGGAGGCCAACATCCACCGCGACTTCCTGGACGACACGCACAGCGCGCTGCGGATGATGCGCGAGCGCCGCGAGCGCAGGCGTGAAGACGAGGAGCGCGAGCGGCAGCGCGCCATCGACCGACAGGTGGCCGAGTCCCGCCGCCGCGACCAGGAGCGCCAATTGGAGGCCCAGCGCCGCGAGGCCGAAGCGCTCCGGGCCCGGCAGGCGGTGGAGCGCGAACAGCAGGAGACGCTCTCCCGCGTGAATGCGCAGCGCCTGCTGGTGACGCTCCAGCCCCGCGTGCCGCTGAAGGACGTGGACCGCGAGGTGCTCTTCCCGGAGTCCGCCTTCCCCACGATTGTGGACTACGCGCGGATGATCAAGGCGATGCAGCAGGGCGGGGACGTGATGAAGCTCTTCGAGACCCTGGGGCTCACGCCCGCCACCTGGGCCGCGCAGGCCACCGCCTGGGGACAGGTGATGGTGGGCCGCATGGAGCTGGGCATGCGCTTCGGGGAGCTGCTCGGGGCGCCCTGGGAGTGATGTCCCCGGGCGCCTGGAGTGGAGGCCCGCCGCGCTACTGCGCGGTGGCGCCGCCGTCGAGGACCATCTCCGCGCCGGTCATCAGCTTGGACTCGTCCGACGCCAGGTAGACGACGGCGTTGGCCACGTCGTCCGGCTCACCGAAGTGGCCCATGGGGATGCCCTTGAGCATGCGCGCGCGAGTCTTCTCCGCCTGTCCACCGGCCTGGGCCAGCGCCTCCACCATGGCGGTCTCCACGTAGCCGGGGTGGATGGAATTGCAGCGGATGCCGTAGCCCTTGTAGGCACAGTGCAGCGCAATGGACTTGGACAGCATGCGCACAGCGGCCTTGCTGGAGCAGTACGCGGGGAACTGCGGCACGCCCACGAGCCCCGCGACGGAGGAGATGTTGATGATGGAGCCCTTGGCCCCGCACTCCTTCATCACGCGGATGCCGTGCTTGCAGCCCAGGAACACGCCGTCCAGGTTGACCGAGTGCACGAACTTCCACTCGTCCAGGGACATCTCCTCCACGTCCTTCACGATGCCCATGCCCGCGTTGTTCACGAGCACGTCCAGCCGCCCGAACTTCTCCACCGTGCGCGCCAGCGCGCTCACCCACTGGTCCTCGCGGGTGACGTCCAGCGGGAGGAACAGTCCGGCGTCGCCCAGCTCCTCCGCCACCGCGCGGGCCTCGCCCTCGCGCCGGTCGGTGACCACCACCTTCGCACCCTCGCGCGCGAGCATCCGTGCGGACGCGGCGCCCAGGCCCCCCGCGCCGCCAGTCACCAGGACCACCTTGCCTTCGACTCGCTTCATGGTCGTCGTTCCTTCATGTGAACGGCGGGTGCTTCACGCCGTGGGGTTGGGGGTGAGGAGAATCTTCCCGTTGCGGCCCGGCTCCAGCGCGCGCTTCACCGCGTCCTGGATGCGCTCCAGCGGATAGGTGCCGTCCACGGGCGCCTGGAGCGTGCCCACGGCCATCAGCTCCGCCAGCCGCGCGAGCGTGGCGTTCTGCTCCTCGCGAGGGGCATCGCGCAGCCAGCGCGTCAGCCAGAAGCCGCGCAGGGTGACGTCCTTGAAGATGCTGGCCGCCGCGGACAGCATGGGGCCCTTGCCGCTCATGGCGCCGTAATTCACCAGCGTGCCGCCGGTGGAGAGACAGTCGCCCACGCGGCGAGCGGACTCTCCGCCCACCGCGTCGATGCCCAGTCGCACCTTCGCGCCGCCGGTGGCCGCGCGCACCTGCTGGGGCAGTTCGTCCGTATCCAGCAGCACCGCGTCCGCGCCCTGGGCCTTGAGCTCGTCGGCCAGCTCCTGGCGGCGCACGACGTTGACGGTCTTCAGGCCCATCACCTGCGCCAGGGTGATGAGGTAGCGGCCCACCGCGGAGTTGGCGGCGTTCTGCACCACCCACTCGCCGGGCTGTAGCGTCACGAACTGACGCAGCATCAGGTAGGCGGTGGGCGGGTTGATGAGCAGCATGCTCGCCTGGAGCAGGTCCAGACCCGGAGGCACGGGCAGCAGCTGCGCGGCGGGCGCGGTGAGGTGGGTGCGCCAGGTGCCCGCGCCCAGCGGGAGGAACACGAGGTCGCCCACGGCCACGGTGTCTGAGCCGGACACCTCCACCACGCGGCCCACGCCCTCGTTGCCGGGCGTGGCGGGCAGCTTGGGCAGCACGCCGTATTCGCCGGAGAGGGTGAGCAGGTCGGACGGGTTGATGGGCGTGGCGAGCACGGCCAACCGCGCCTCGCCGGGCTTCAGCGGCGCGGGGGACTCCTCCACCACCTGGACGACGTCGGAAGGCGGCCCGAAGGCCGAGAAGCGCACTGCTTTCATGGCATTGCTCCCGCGCTGTGAAGGCGGCGCCACCCTAACCGCCTTCCGCCCTGCTGCCGAGCGTGCGCTGGGGTGCCACGCGCGGTGTGCATCCGCTGGTGGATGGATCCGCTCCGCCTGCATTCCCGCCCCGAGGACGCGGCGCTCTGTCCACCCCCGGACGCGAGAGGAAGGAGGCTGACGGTCGGTGACGATCGGGCCTCGCCACGACGCTGGGGGCTGCACAGGTTCTGAAATGGACCCCGC
>NZ_RAWF01000120.1:0-29300 GCF_003612075.1 Corallococcus sp. CA041A | reverse complement strand
GGGAACAACCGTCCCGCCAGCGCCGCCAGTGCCGTATCGCGCGCGGGGGGACACGCGGCCACCAGCCGGTCCGCCATGGCGTGCGCGGTGGGGAAACGGGCCTCGGGGTCCTTGGACAGCGCCACCGACAGCACGTTCCACAGAGGGGCGAGCACCTCCGGAGGCTTCGTCAGCTTCTCCTGGCAGATGGCCTTCATGGTGTCCAACTCGTCCTCGCGCTCGAAGGCCCGCCGTCCCGTGAGGGCCTGGTAGAGGACGAGCCCCATGGCGAACAGGTCGCTTCGCGCGTCCAGCTTCTGGCCCAGCGCCTGCTCCGGGGACATGTAGAGCGGCTTGCCCTTCACGATGCCCGGCAGCGTCACCGTGCGCTGCGCGCGCACCTTGGCCACGCCGAAGTCCAGCACCTTCACCTGGCCATCGAAGCCCACCATCACGTTGTGCGGTGACAGGTCGCGGTGCACCAGTTCCAGGGACGCGCCGTCCTCGCCCTTGAGCGCATGCGCGGCGTGCAGCCCCATCAGCGCCTGCGACACGATGGCGGACACCACCGCCGGCTCCAGCGGCCCCTTGTTGGCGCGCAAGAGCCGGTCCAGGTCGATGCCGTTCACCAGCTCCATGGCCATGTAGTACGCGCCCTGCGCCTCGCCGAAGTCGTAGACGTGCACCAGGTTGGGGTGCGACAGCCGCAGGCCGATGCGCGCCTCGTCCAGGAACTGCTGCACCATCTCTGGCTGCGCCGTCAGGTGGGGCAGGATGCGCTTGAGCGCCACCAGCCGCCCCAGCCCCTCCGGCCCGCGAGTGCGCGCGATGAGCACCTGCGCCATGCCGCCCGTGCCCAGGGGCTTCACGACCTCATAGCGGCCAATGCGTCCGCGGTTGACGGGCGTGCCCTCCACGTCCAGCTCGTCCAGCCGCTCCAGCGGTCCCCGGCCGTCCGTCAGCGCCAGGAAGGACAGCACCGCCGAGTCCAGCTGCTCGCCAATCGCCTCCACCAGCCCCATCACCCGCTGGCCGCCGTCCTCGAAGTTCCCATCCACCACCAGGCCCAGTCCGCCCAGGTTCAGCCGCCCCAGGGTGAGCTGCTGGCAGAAGAGCATCCGGCCTTCGCGCAGCTTCCGGGGGCCGCTCCAGTGGGCCGCCTCGAAGACGTCCACGCCCAGCTCGCCCAGCACACGCGTCAGCACCGGGCCTCGCGTGCCCCGGAGCGAAACGAAGCCCGCCTTCGCGTGCACCATGCGGGCGCACTGCGTGAGGAACACGTCCAGGCCGGTGTCGAGGTCCAGACCCCGCTCCAGGCAGTCCTCGAGGATGTCGTCGGCCATCCGGTTCACGGCCATCAGGCCGCGCAGGAAGGCCAGCTCTTCTTCCGGGGATTGGAATGCCACGCATTCATCAATACCCGAAAACCCGGCGGGGATGCAGCGCCCACCGGGTGGGACGTCAGACGCGCTCGCGGTCCACGCGCACCATCGGCGACAGGCGCTCCGGCAGTTCACCCAGCTCCGGCGTCGCGCGGGTCACGGGGTGCTCCAGCAGCCCGTGGCGGTCCAGCATGTACTCCAGGTGCGCCACGCGCGCGCGCAGCGCCTCCAGCTCCCCGGCGGGCCGGGCCTGGACCTCGCGCACGCGCAGCCACGTCTCAATCACGGGCTTGAGGGCGAAGCGCAGCGTGAGGCCGAGCAGCGGCACACCGACGGTCATGCCGGTGACCATGATGACCATGACGGCTTCGGTCAGCTCCATGAGGGAGGCTCCAGGGAAAAAGAGAGGCGGACCCCCGGCCTACGAACGGGGGGACCGGGCGATTGCACCGCCCGGCCCACGCCCGGGGTGAGGCATCAGCCGGACTTGGCCTGGTCCGTGTAGATGGCGTCCGCGATGCGGTACGCGCTGCCCTCCAGCCGCTGGAAGGCTTCCTTCAAGACGCCCGCGTCGGAGGTGTTGAGCACGGAACGCAGGCGCTCCAGGTCCGCCTGGATTTCGCCCTTGTCCTTCTCCGACAGGAGGTTGGCGTACTCCTCCAGGCTCTTCTCCGTGGTGTAGATGAGCCCGTCCGCGTTGTTGCGCAGCTCCGCCAGCTCCTTCTTCTTCTTGTCGTCCGCGGAGTGCGACTGGGCGTCGTTGATCATCCCCTGGATTTCGGCCTCCGACAGACCGGAGTTGCCCACCACGCGCACCTGCTGCTGCTTGCCGGTGCCCAGGTCGCGCGCGCTCACGTGCACGATGCCGTTCGCGTCGATGTCGAAGGACACCTCAATCTGCGGCACGCCGCGCGGCGCGGGCGGGATGCCGACCAGCTCGAAGCGCGCCAGCGTCTTGTTGTCCGCCGCCATCTCGCGCTCGCCCTGGAGGACGTGCACGGACACGAGCGGCTGGTTGTCCACCGCGGTGGAGAACACCTGGCCCTTCTTGCAGGGGATGGTGGTGTTCTTGTCGATGATCTTCGTGAAGACGCCGCCCGCGGTCTCCACGCCCAGGGACAGCGGCGTGACGTCCAGCAGGAGGACGTCCTTCACCTCGCCCTTGAGCACGCCGCCCTGGATGGCGGCGCCCACGGCGACGACTTCATCCGGGTTGATGCCCTTGTGGGGCTCCTTGCCGAAGAACTCCTTCACCTTCTGCTGCACGCGCGGCATGCGCGTCATGCCGCCCACCAGGAGGACCTGGTTGATGGCCTGCGCGGTGAGGCCCGCGTCCTTGAGCGCGATGCGGCACGGCTCGATGGAGCGGTCGATGAGGTCCGCGACCAGGGCCTCGAAGGTGGAGCGGTCCACGGTCTCCGTGAGGTGCTTGGGGCCGGACGCGTCCGCGGTGATGAACGGGAGGTTGACCTCCGTCTCCGGGGCGCTGGACAGCTCGTGCTTGGCGCGCTCCGCCGCTTCCTTCAGGCGCTGGAGCGCCATGCGGTCCTTGCGCAGGTCCAGGCCGTTGTTCTGCTCCGCGAAGCGCTTGGCCAGGTAGTCGATGAGGCGCTGGTCGAAGTCCTCGCCACCCAGGAACGTGTCGCCGTTGGTGCTCTTGACCTCGAACACGCCGGCGGTGAGCTCCAGGATGGAGATATCGAACGTGCCGCCGCCCAGGTCGTAGACGGCGACGCGCTCCGTGGTGGCGTCCTTCACCTTGTCCAGGCCGTACGCGAGCGCCGCGGCCGTGGGCTCGTTGATGATGCGCAGCACGCTCAAGCCCGCGATGCGGCCCGCGTCCTTCGTCGCCTGGCGCTGGCTGTCGTTGAAGTAGGCGGGGACGGTGATGACGGCCTCGGTGACGGGCTCTCCGAGGTAGTCCTCCGCCGTCTGCTTCATCTTCATCAGCACGATGGCGCTGACTTCCGGCGGGCTGTAGCCCTTGCCCCGGATTTCAACCCACGCGTCGCCGTTGGGGCTGGACGCCACCTTGAAGGAGGAGACGCCAATGGCCTTCTTCGCCTCCGGCGAGTCGAACTTGCGGCCGATGAGGCGCTTGGCCGCGAAGACCGTGTTCTCCGGGTTGGTGATGGCCTGCCGCTTGGCAATCTGGCCCACCAGGCGTTCACCGGAGTCGGTGAAGCCCACCATGGAGGGCGTGGTGCGGCTGCCTTCGCTGTTGGGGATGACCACCGGCTCGCCGCCTTCCATCACGGCGACGCAGGAGTTGGTGGTGCCCAGGTCGATTCCAATCACCTTCGCCATGACTACTGACTCCCCCCGGAGGAACTGTCGGACGGCGCGGAAGTCTGGGGCTCCGCGCTCTTGCCTTCTTCAGACGCCTTCGGTGCTTCCGTGCCGGCCGCGGGCGCGGCGGCTTCCGGCGCCGCGGCAACGGGCTCCGGCGCCGCGACGACTTCCGGCGCGCGGGCGACGACGACCATGGCGGGACGCACCAGGCGGTCGTTGAGATGGAAGCCACGCGTCACTTCAAAGAGCACGTGGCCCGCCGGGACGTCCGCGGACTCCACCTGCTGGATGGCTTCGTGCAGGCGCGGGTCGAAGGGCTGGCCCTTGGCGGAGAAGCCCTTCACGCCGTGGCGGCCGAGCGAGTCCTCGAAGGACTTGCGCGTCATGGCCACCCCCTTCTGGAAGCTGTCGAAGTCGGGGGACTTGCTGGCGGCGTCGAGCGCGCGGTCCATGTTGTCCACCACGGGGAGCAGGTCCTTGAGGAGCTTCTCCACGCCGAACTTCTGGACGTCCTCCTTCTCCTTCTGCGCGCGCTTGCGGTAGTTCTCCAGGTCCGCGGCGGAGCGGATGGCCCGGTCCTGGAAGTCCTTGGCGCGCTCGTGCGCCTCCTTCAGGCGCTCCAGCGTCTCGCGAGCCTTGGTCTGGCTGAACTCCAGCTGCGCGCGCAGCGACTCCACCTCCTGGCGGAGCGCGGCCGCGTCCTCGGTGGGGGGAGCGACTTCGGGGGTGGAGACGTCCGCTTCGGCGGCCGGGGCGGAGACGTCCAGCTCCACCTCCGTCTCCGAGCCCGCACTGTCCGCGTCTCCGTCCATCCGACGCTCGACGCTGCGAACCGCCTCGTCGATCACGTCCTGCCCGATGTCCGTCTGGAGGCTGTCCTTGTCTTTGGTACCCGACACGGCGCGCACTATCTCACGCGACGCTGAGCGATCCAACAGGACCCGAGGCGGTCGCGCATGCCCAGCGTGCGGGCAGGCGCGACTTCATACGCAGCGGAACTTCACGCCCCGGGCGCGGGTTTCTTGCGGCCCAACGTTTTCTTGGAAGCTGGTTTCTTCGGGGCCCGGGCGCCCTTGGCGGCGGCGGGAGCGCTCGCGGTCTTCTTGCGCCCGATGGACTTGCTGCCGCCCTTGGACGCGCCGGAGCTCTTGGCGCGGGCCGGGCGGCTGGGGGCGGCCTCCTCCTCCGGGGCGGCCTTGGCCGTCTTGGCGGCCTTGGCTTCGGCGTCGGGCGCGGAGGCAGTGCCGGTGGTGGAGCCGGGCTTGAAGGCCTCCTCGACGGAGGTCTCCACGCGGCGCACGGCGGTCTCAATCTTCTCCGCGGCGGTCTTGGTGGTGGCGGCGGCCCAGGTGCGCAGCTGCACGAGGCCTTCCTTCACCTTGGCCTGCTTTTCCGGGTCCTTCACTTCCTTGAGGAGGCGCTCGGCCTCGCCGCGGAGGTCGTCCGTGGTGCGCTTGAGGTCTTCACCGGTGCGCTTGAGGAAGTCCATCAACTGCCTGTCCCACTTCTCGGCCATGACGCGTCTCCTCCGTCGTCTGCTCGAACCCATCCAACTGCACGTGTGAACCGCGCGCAAAGCCTTCCGCGCTGTCCGTGTAGGACGGCGGAGCGCGCCACTGATTGCCGTGTGGCAGTGCGTCAGGGGCTCCGCCGGGGTGCAAGCGGGGGCGCGCGCGACAGTCGGATGGCAGACACGTTAAGGTGCGTGCCCTCTTCCGGGAAGGCCGCGTTGGGGCGGGCCCGGTGCTGGAGTGTTCCCATATGCCGTCCCGGTCCTTCCGAGCGCTGTCCTCGCTCGTCGTGCTCACGTCCCTGCTCGCGCTGGCGGCCTGTGGTTCCAACGAACCGGAATCCTCGGGGCCCGTGCTGCCCCAGGTGACGCTGACGGCGGCCACGGTGGGGGTGGCCTACGAGAAGGTGCTGACGGCGACGGGCGGCACGGCGCCGCTCACGTATTCGGTGGACCAGGTGCCGCCGGGCTTCTCCTTCTATGGAGACAGCGGGCGGCTGGTGGGCCCGGCGACGACGGCCGGCGAGTGGACGCTGACGATGGTGGTGCGCGACGCGAAGGGCGCCCAGCACACGCGGGGCTATGCGTTGCGAGTGTGGCCGGCGCCGGTCATCACCACGACGACGACGCGGCTGCCGAACGCGACCGAGGGCAGCCTCTACACCTTCACCTTCACCGCCACGGGCGGGACGCCGCCGCTGACCTGGTCGCAGGCGGGCGGAGCGATTCCGGACGGCCTGACGCTGACGGAGGACGGGGTGCTGACCGGCACGCCCCAGGGCCCGGCGCTGTATGAATTCACGGTGCGGGTGGAGGACGCCAACGGCGCCCACGCGGAGGCGGTCATCCAGCTGCCCCTGACCACGTCGACCGGCGAGCTGCCCGACGGCGGTCCGGTGACGGATGGCGGGACGAAGACGGACGGCGGCACGACGGACGGCGGCACGAAGACGGATGGCGGGACGCAGCCGACGGCGGTGCCGTTGAAGGTGGGCAACTGGAACATCGAGTGGTTCGGCTCCACGGCCGAGGGCCCCTCGGACGAGGCGCTGCAACTGGCCAACGCGACCGCGGTCATCGCGGACGCGGGGCCGGACGTGCTGGGCGTGGCGGAGATCGTCGGCGTGGACGCGTTCAACTCGCTGACGGCGAACCTCAGCGGCTACAGCGGCCTGCTCGCGGGTGATGGCTGGTACGGCCCCACGGCCCAGAAGGTGGGCCTGCTCTACAAGACGAGCACGGTGCAGCTGGTGAGCTCGAACGTCGTGCTGACGGACTGCGCGCAGGACTTCGCGTACCGGCCGCCGCTGCGCGTGGACCTGAAGGTGCTCCGGGGCTCCTCGCCGGTGGACCTCACGGTGATGGTGCTGCACATGAAGGCGTACGCGGACTCGGATTCATACCTGCGGCGCAAGGGCGCGGCGATGTGCCTCAAGGACTATCTCGACACGAACCTGCCGACGCAGAACGTGATGGTGCTGGGCGACTGGAACGACGACGTGGACGCGTCCATCTACACGCCCAACGAGTCGCCGTACCTGAACCTGGTGAACGATGCCGCGCGCTACAAGTTTCTCACCCAGCCGCTGTCGGAGTCCGGGGAGCGCTCGACGGTGAGCAACAGCCAGTTCATCGACCATCAGCTGGCGACGAACGAGTTGGCGGCGTACCACGTGGCGAACTCCACGAAGGTGCTCAAGCCGAGCATCGTCAGCTACAAGAGCACCACGTCGGACCACTACCCCATCTTCAGCGATTTCAACTTCGGCTCGGCCGCGCAGTCGGGGAGCGTGCGGGTCACGGCGCCCAACGGCGGTGAGACGCTGAATGCGGGCCAGACGTTCAACATCACCTGGACGTCCAGCAACGTGTCGCAGGTGAACATCACGTACACGCTGGACGGGACGGTGTGGCGCGCGGTGGCGTCGGGCCTGACGGCGTCCACCGGCCGCTACGCGTGGACGGTGCCGAGTGAGTCCTCCACGCTCGCGCGGGTGCGCGTGGCGGACGCGGCGCGCGCGGACGTGGCGGACGTGAGCGACGGGGTGTTCACGCTGACGCGGCCGACGCAGCAGGTGTTCATCAACGAGTACCTTGCGCAGCCGCTCAATAATGCCGCGGGGACGCCGGATTACGACCAGCAGTTCGTGGAGATCTACAACGCGGGTCCGGGGTCGGTGGATCTGAGCGGCTGGAAGATCCACGACGCGAAGTCGTACTCGGGCGCGGACCCGGCACGGCACACGTTCGTGTCGGGCACGGTGTTGCCGGCGGGCAAGGCCTACGTGGTGTACTCGGGGTCGACCGCGCTGCCAGCGGGGGCGCAGTACGCGACGTACTCCAACGGCGGCTTGGGGCTGCGTTTCGACCGGGGCGTGAACCAGGGTGGCGCGGGTGACATCGTGTACCTGGTGCGCGCGGACGGGACGGTGCAGGACAGCCACTCGTACCAGACCTCCAGCATGCCGGTGACGTCTGGCTATTCGTTCAACCGCTCCCCGGACCTGAGCCCCACGGGGACCTGGGTCGAGGGTTACAGCCTCTACTATTACGCCGCGACCCCGGGCAAAAAGGCGAACAACACCGCCTTCTGAAGCAGCTCGCGGTGACATGACTTCCGCCTGGGCTTCTGCTTGGGTGGAAGGATGCGCGTCTGGGTTCATCTGAGAAGAATCGCCACGGCCGTGGTGTTGTGCGTGTGGCTCGCGGCCTGTGGCGGGACGCGTGGGGCGGTGGCTCCGCCTTCGCGGGAGGAGCTGCCCCGCCAGGTGCTGCTTCTGAGGGAGGCCCCGGATGGGAGCTTCACCCAGGAGTGGCGGCCGGCGGAGGACTTCGACCTCGCCCACTACGTGAAGGCCCCCGAGGGCCGGCGCATCGTGCGGACGGCGCGCTCCGTTCGGGACTGTGACGCGGAGAACCGCGAGTGCATCCAGGAATGCATGAGCCGGCCATTGGGGAGCGACTTCAGTCACATCACGAAACGGCCCGGGCTTGGTGGCAAGGAGGAGTACTGCGTCCGCCGATGCAAACAGCCCTACCTGGACTGCATCGACCTTGAGAAGCTCCGGCCGCAGGAGCTTTCCTCGCTGGATGCGGTCTCCGAATGGGCCCGGCGCAACCAACGCGCCATCCTGGTGGGCAGCGTGGTGGTCATCGCAGGGGTCGCGTTTGTCGTCGTCTCAGCGGGCGTGGGGCTCATCGTGCTCGCGCCCGCGCTGCTTCTGACGACGTCATCCGTGGCCCCAGCACAACACCTGGTGGAGAGCGCACCATGATGCACTTCTTCGACAAGTTGGAGGTCCTGGGACGGCACTACTCGGAGAGCACCTCCGAGGAAGAGAAGCAGGCCTTCATCTTCGCGATGGACGCCATCTACTTCATCCTGGGCACCGGGCAGGGCACCGAGTTTGAAGCATATGTCCAAAGCCAGGAGGCCTCCGCGCCTCCGTTGGTCATCGCCCGCTTCAAGACCCGAGAGGAGGCGGAAGCCGCGATGAACGCGCGGAAGCCCCCAATCGACTCGGCACGCGTGCTGATTGGAGACGACTACTACTCCGCCATGTTCGTTCCAGCCACGGGAAGAACCCACCTGGTCCGGGCAGAAACGTTGGACTTCTACCTCCAGGCCATGGCGGATGAACGGCTCACGCCTTCGGGCCTGTCCTTCGCCACGAAGCAGGAGGCGGAGGCGTGGATGAACCAGCAACCCACGCCGCCCCAACAGGTGGTCATCGACGTCGCGGGGGCGCCGTATCTGGCCGCCTACCACCACCGCATCGACTACCGCGTCCTCTATCCCCTGCCCGCCCCCACGCCTCCGTCGCAGGAGCCGTGAGGGCGGCACGGTGAGGACTACAGCCGGAACTGCACGCGCACGCCCGGCTGGATCCAGACGTGGATCTGCTTTTCATCATCGGAAAGGTCATTGCTGATTTCCGCGGCATCGCCCAAGCGGATCGCGCCCTTGTTGTACTGCCCCACGGACGCGGAGATGTAAGGCCCCACCGCGATGGAGCGGGTGAGCTGGAGGTCCACGCCGAAGTGGGCGTGGCCCAGGTCATAGCCCTCGAGCTTGAACCAGGCGCTGTTGGAGCCTTCGCCCACTTCCAGCGAGCCGATCTCATAGCCCACGCCCACGCCCACCCACGGCGAGACGAAGCCGGCCGGCCGGAAGTGGTAGTCCAGGTCGATGCCGAAGCGCAGGACCTTGCTCTTGCAGTCCGCGCCGTCCGCGCACTCGTCACCGGGACCGGAGCCGATGCCGTACTGGAAGTAGGCGCCCAGCGAGAGCTGCCGGTTGAAGAAGTAGGAGACGTCCACCTGCGGCGCCACGGTGCTGCCGAACGTGTCCTTCAGCGAGAGGTCCGTGCCGGAGTCGCCCACCGGAATGCCAAAGGCGCCGCGCACGCCCAGCGCGAGCCCGGAGTTCGAGGGTTCCTGCGCCGCCGCCGGCAACGCGCCCAGGCAGGAGGTCAGCGCCACCGATGCGATGAAGTGTCGAGCAGTCATGTCGTCCAGGGTGAAGGGGCCGTCTTCCGACGGCGTGGGTTGGGTGTTGGCGGCGCAACGCATTGCAAGCCCACGGCCAGGGTTCGCGGGATGCGGGCGCCCGGGCTTCGCACGTCGTGGGGTGTTGGAACAGCACGGAAGCGCGACAGGAATGTCAGTCTTTCGTTTCAGCTCATGGCAGGTTCACGCCGTGCCAGAGTCCTGGAGCAAGCCATGTCATCCCCCCCGACCGAAGACTCCGACATCGTCCGCTGGCTGCGCGCCGAGCGCGAAGCCCGTGGGCTGGCCCGCATCGAGCTGTCCGCTTCGTTGAAGCATCAAGGGGAGCTCCTGGATGACACGTTGATCTTCACGGCGCCGGACGGAGCGCTGACGTTCGGTTCGCTGCCGGAAGCACCGCGCGCCCAGGCGCAGGGGCTGATGCGGTGGCATCACGCGTCGGCGCCCGGGCTGGGGGACATCGCGCTGGCCATCGTCTGCGACGCGCACGCGGCGCCTCGCATCCAGATGACGGACGCGGTCACGCGGGAGCATGACGCGAAGGAGCAGGCCCGCGCGGAGGCCCACTTCGACTCGCGGAAGTACGGGCGCGCGCTGGCGCAGCGGGTGGCGGAGCTGCTGGACGCGGGGGCGGACCTGTCCATCACCGTCGACCCGCGCGAGGGCGTGTCCCGCGCGCTGTGGCGGTCCGGGGATGGCACGTACGCGCAGGGGCTCCGCTACATCCAGGGAGACGCCAGGCCGGAGCGGACCTTCGCGTCGCGGGACGAGTTCATCCGCTGGCTGGCGGAACAGAGCGACGAGTCCCTGGCGAAGGAGGGCTTCCCGGACGACCCTCGCATGTGGGGAGTGGCGACGTTCAACCGCGAGTTCTTCGCGCGGAAGACGGGCCGGCGGTCTTAGCGGCATCCACACGAACTTGTCCGACAGTCGGACAGGTTTGGACGGCCTCGACTGGCCCCCCTTTCAGCAGTGCACCCCAGTGCCGTCCCGGAACCCTGCGGCTCCTGAACGAGTGAACGTCACAATGCGCAAGGCACTCCTGCTCTTAGGGCTCATCGCATTGGCTGGCGGATGCGTTCGGCACAAGCCGTCATGGACGGGGGAGGTGCAATGGCCGGATGAACAGTCCTCGGCCTCCGTCCTCCCCTTCACCGAAGCGGGAGCCGCCGTGGCCGCGGCAGGAGCGCTGCGGGAAGTGGTCCGGACCAATCCCCATCCGCAGCTCTTCCATGGCTGCGCGAGCCCGGAACAGGGACTCGATGTCGCCGTCTTCACCGGACCGACCACCGGCCTGTACTACGTCGCCGTGGAACAGCGGTTCAGCAGGTGTGGCGGTCCCAATGGCCGGGTCCTCGACTGGTGGCAGGTCTACGCGGTCACCCCCCAAGGCGAGGTGGTAGCGAAGGCCCCGCGCACACCCGACGTCCCCATGGAAGCGCAGCCCGACGCAGCAGAGGCCCCCGCTGACAGCCCTGCTCCGCCCACCGAGGAGCAGGCTCCGTCTCCGCTTCGAGAAGCACCTCCAACCGAAAATTCGAAGGCCGAGTAGGCCTTTCCCCACGCAATCCTTGAGGTAGGCTGGGTTTTCCTTGTCCAGCCGCCGCAGCCAAAAGCCTCCCAGGCCCGTGGCCTCTCATGCGTGTCACCCCTATCTGTTAGGTTTGAAGGATGGAGGTGACCCGTGATGTCGCTGTCCACTTCGCTCATTCCCCTGGTGCTGACGATCCTGATGGGCACCACGGCGGTGGCGCAGACCCGCACTCCCGTGGTCAGGGAACGCAAGGCCCGGCAGCTCACGCTGCGCTCGGAGGAGCCTCCGGTGCTTCATCCGCTGCACGTCGCGGCCCATGAGGTGACCACTGTCACCTTCGATGCGCCCATCGTTCCGGAGTCCGTGGACCGGAGCGTGCTCGCGCCCTTCTTCACTCGCGTGGCGGTGCATGAAGACGTGCTTGTCCTCAAGGCGTCCATGGACGTTCCCGTGGGCAAGGAACCAGTGATCACCGTGCGCTTCGCGGGGCCCGGTGCTCCGGCGCAGGTGGGCTTCGTGCTCACGACCGTGGCGGCGGAGGTGGATTCACAGGTGGAGGTGTTCCGGCAGGGACGCACCGCGCAGGATTTGGGGAAGGAACTCGCGGACCTGAGGGCCCATTGCGCGGTCACCGAGGCGGGGCTCGCGACGCTGCGTGCGCAGTGCGCGCTCAGTGGACTGGGTGGGGCGGTGTTGACGGGGGCGGTGACCCAGGAGGGCATCACCGTGGACTACATCCGTGAGTCACCCGTGAGCATGGGCATCGTCGCCGAGGGTCCTCACGTGATCTACCGCACCGCGAGCACCCGCGCCCTCTCCACCTCCTTGCGCAATCCCATGGGGGCGGCCCCCTGGCTCCCAGGCTTTGCTCGCGTGACACCTCGGGGACCTGACGCGGGTGGCATCCCCGTCCGTGAGATTCCCCTGCTCATACAGGTGCGACAGCTGGCACCTGGCGAGCGCTCCACCGTGGTGGTGGAGTGGAACGCACTGCCGGACCTGCCTCCAGGCGCGCACTTCACCCTGGAGCTCTTGGATGTGAAGGGCGAACGAGGCATCCGCTGGGAGCAGGTGTCGCCATGAGTTCGCATGAGGCAACTCCCGGTGATCCGGTCAGGTCCGAGCATCACACCTCCACGAAGCCCGCCCACAAGGCTTTCGGGGCGGCCCTGCCTGCCATGCGGCTGCTCGTAGTGGATGCGCTTCCTGCCGGAACGCTCATTGGTTCCTGGCGCGTCGTCCAACGATTGGCGTCAGGTGGATACGGCACGGTCTACGTCGTTCAGGCGAAGCGCCGTCCCCGCGGAAAGCAATACGCCCTGAAGCTGGCTCGCCAACCCGATAGCCCCTGGTTCTCACGCGAAGCGGCGGTGCTGTCCCGCTTGCCGCACCCGGGAGTGCCTCGCTTCGTGGATGCGGGCGCATGGCGGCCGGGCTCCGGGAGCTACCCATTCCTGGTGATGGAGCACGTGGACGGCGAGTCGCTGTATGAGTGGGCCCGCGCTCGCAACCCCACGGCTCGCGAGGTGGGTGCATTGCTCGTCCAGGCTGCGGACATCCTGAGCTTCGCGCACCGACACGGCGTCCTGCACCGCGACTTCAAGGGAGACAACATCCGCGTCCAGCCGGATGGACGGCTCACCTTGTTGGACTGGGGCGCGGGCTGGCACCCGGACGCACCGCCCCTGACCGGAACAGGCCAGCTTCCTCCCGGCACGGCGCACTACTTGAGCCCGCAGCTCCACCGCTGGCGGCTGGCAATGCCTTCAATGCCTGCGCAGGAGTGTCCTCGCTATGGCGTGGCGGATGAGTTGTACGCCGTGGGCGTCACCTTCTACCGGCTGTTGACTGATACCTATCCGGCGCTCCTTTTGAATGGTGAGGGACCGACGCGCGCATGGCCCGGCTCGCATGCGCCAGAGGCCCTGACCTCGCTCGTCACCCACCTGCTCGCCTTTGCGCCCGAGGAGAGGCCTCCGAGCGCATCCGCACTGGCCTCCGAACTGCATCAGGTCCTGGCCCATGCGGATGCATCCTGGGACTTGCCTCTCTTCGACTGGGCCACAGCGCCCTCCTCTTCTTCACGCACGACACAGGACGCGCCCGAAATGGTGGGGCCCGTGGCTCCCGGTCAGGAGGTGCCGCTCCAGCACGCACGTCTTCAGCGCCTGGACCGGCTCCAACGCATTCGCGAAGCACGCGAACTGCGCCGCCGGGCCCCCGCCCATGTCGCCCGCATGGAAGCCCGGTCCATCCTCGCCGCGAGCGCGGGTCGGCACCGTCAGACATTGCGAGCCCGCTGGCGCCGGGGGGCCGTGGGAGTCGCTTTCGTGCTGGCCTTGGGATGGCTGGCCTGGAGTCTGGGGGCCGTCTCCAAGGTCCGCATCGATGCGCCGGCGCATCCCTCTCCGCCTCCCGTGGCGCGGGGACCTGGGCCCGACCAAGCTGCCGCGTCCGAAGCGGCCCCTCCTTCCCCTGCGCCGCTTCCATTGGAGCAGGAAGCCATGACCCTTCCCTTGAAGCAGGAGTCCCCGGTCCGAACCCGTTCACTTGCGCGAGGCTGCACGCTGGCCGTCGGCGCGGCCTCCACGCTCATCGCTTGCGCGGGCGCGCAGGTGACGCCCAAGCCCCAGCGCTGCTCCTCGGAGGCGTTGGAGTCGATGAAGAAGCTGGACCTGCGGCGGGATGGAAAGGCGGCCATCACACTCGACGTCCGCTACCCCTTCCGCACGGATGCCACCCTGGTCTCCGTGAGTGACGGGAACATCGTGAGCGTCCAGAAGGAGCGACATGGCGGCCTTCCCGCTGGCACCCTCCTGTATGGACAGCTGTGGACGCAGGGAGAACACGTGGTGGGCCGCTACACGCGAGCGGAGACGCCTGCCGGCCGCACCCATCCGGTCTGCTTCGTCCTCGGAAACAGCGACGGCTGGTGGCCGAAGGATCCAAGCTCCAAACCCGGCACCGCACTGCTGCCCCGGAGCGTGGGCTACACCGTGGTGGACGCGTTCCCGTAGCGGACCTCATGGGCATGCGCCTGCGGTAAGCCCCAGGGGATGAGCCACATCCTGGCGAACGAAGCGCTCCGCTCCGTCGTGCTCTACCACCCCAAGCCCACCGAGGGCTGGCGCTACGCCATCTACACCCAGGAAGGCATCACGGATGGGAGGCTGCTCGACAGCACC
Organism: Corallococcus sp. CA041A; assembly: GCF_003612075.1. NCBI lineage: Bacteria > Pseudomonadati > Myxococcota > Myxococcia > Myxococcales > Myxococcaceae > Corallococcus > Corallococcus sp. CA041A. The sequence goes on along the minus strand of NZ_RAWF01000120.1, from coordinate 14,909 downwards.
CCATCCACTTCATTCGAGGAGGCCCGGGCCTGAATGGAGCAGACGCTGGTGGACCTGTTCGGCCGCCCTGCCACGCTTCGCTGGAAGGAGACCTCGCCGGGATGGTGGACGGGCGAAGCGCTGGAGACGCCCACCGACCCGGCTTGAGTCATTGCAGGATTCGAACCCACGGCCTTTGGCTCCGGAGGCCAACGCCGTTTTGGCAATCATCTCCGGGCCCGGGCTCAATAAAACGCACGCCGTGCGTGTGGGGACGACCCGGATTTCGGGGTCATTTCGTATCTCATTTCCAGAAGGGGCCCGGCCGGGCGCCTCCATGAGACGGAGCATTCCGCGTGCTGCCAGGAACCGAGCGGTCAGTCTTGGAGGCCTTCCGCCGGGGTGACACCGCCGTGCTCACCCAGGTCTACCGCACCTATTCACCCGAAGTGCTGCGCTACCTGTCCCGGCGCTTCTCCGTCCACTCGGAGACCGGCACCCGCTCCATCGCGCTCACGCCGCTGGACCTGGACGCCGCCCATCAAGAGACCTTCGTTCGGGCCTTCCGCCCCCACATGCGCCAGGCCTACGACGGCGTGCGCCCCTACCTGGGCTTCCTCCTCACCGTCGCGCGCTCCACCGCCATCGACCTGATGCGCGCCTCCGGCCGCGTGGCCCGGGAGGCCATCCCCCTGGATGACGCTCCGGAGCTCACCCATGCGCCCACCGAGAGCAAGAGCCCGGAAGAAGAGGCCCTGGGCGCAGAGGTCCGCTCCATCGTGCGCCGCTTCCTGGAGGCCCTGCCCGCCGAAGGGCGCGCCCTGGCCCAGCTGCGCTTCATGGACGGCCTGTCCCAGGAGTCCGCCGCCGACCAGCTGAAGCTCACCCGCGGCGAGGTGCGGGTGCGCGAACGCCGCTTGCGGTTGCAGTTCACCGAACACCTGAAGGACTCGGGCTGGCTGGACAGCGACACCGTCCCGGGAGGCCTGCAATTGGGCGCCCTGCTCGCCACCCTGGCCCTGCTGTGCGCCATCCCATTCGGGAGCCTCCCATGAAGTGGTACGAGCGACATGTGGACGCGGGACTGACGCGCTGGTCCCTGGGGGAGCTGTCCGCCCCCGAATCCTCGCGGCTCCTACGTCACGCCCACGCCTGCGCCCGCTGCGGCGCCCGCTACGACAAGTGGGCCCGCGCCCACCGCGTCCTCGAGTCCGGCCAGACGGACGCCCCCACCTCCACGGAGCTGGAGACCCTCACCGCCGCGGGACTCGAAGCCGCCCTCAACGCCGCCTCGCCCCCGGACGCCGCCCCCGCGCGGTGGCCCACCCTCGCGGTGCTCGGCGCCACGCTGGCGGCCCTGTTCCTCGCGGTGATGGTGACCCCCTCGTCCTTCGGCCCCACCGCATCCATCGAGCCCACCGAACCCGAGTTCAGCGTCCGGGGGGCCGTGCATGACCCGGCTCCACCCTCTGCGCCGGTGGCCCAGGCCGTCCTGCGCGTCTTCTGCGCGAAGCCCGGCCAGTCGCTGCACGAGCTGCGCGCTGGGGCCGCGTGCACCCCGGGCGCCACGCTGGCCTTCGCGGCGGGCGCCCGTCCGCCCTACACCCACGTCGCGGTGCGCGTGCGCGCCGGCGGCCACGAAGAGGTCAACGGCCCCTTCCCGCTCAGCGGCAAGGCCGGCGAGGAGCGCCCCCTGGAGCTGACGGTCGCGCTGCCCGCGGGCTCCGATATGGCGGAGGTCACCGCCACGTTCTCAGAGCACCCGGACGCAACCCTGTCAGCCCTGCGCAGCGGGACGACAGCGGGGGTGGTGGTGCTCAGGCAGGAGGTCCGGGTAAAGGATTCTCCATGAAGAAGCTGGAAGTCCTCCTGGGGGCAGCGCTGCTGATGGCGGCGCCGGAGGCATTCGCGGACACCGTGCGGCGCGCGCTCGTCATCGCCCACAACGGCAGTGACGACCCGGCGCTCGCGCCGCTGCGCTACGCGGATGACGACGGTGTGCTGTGGGCGGAGACGCTCAAGCGGCTGGGCGTGGAGACCACGCTGCTCGTCGACCCGGACGAGCCCACGCGCAAGGGCGGCAGCCTGGTGCTGAAGTCCGCGCAGGCCCCCACGCGCGCCGCGGTGGAGCAGGCCGTGAAGCGGCTGCAGGCGGCGACGCTCGCGGACCGCGCGGCGGGACGCCAGACGGACGTGCTCATCGTCTACGTGGGCCACGGCAACACGGACGACGCGGGCCGCGCCTACTTCACGCTCGCCGATGCGCGCCTGGACCGCAGCAGCCTCTATTCGGAGGTCGTGGATCCGCTGGGCGCGGACTACGTGCACGTCATCGCGGATGCGTGCCGCGCCTCCGGTGTGGTGGGCAGCCGCGGCGGGACGCCGGACGCGGCGGTGCTGGCGGAGCTGCGCGGAGTGCTCGCGCGCGAGCAACTGGCGTCGCGCCCCCACGTGGGCGCCCTCTTCGCGGAGAGCGAGGACGGCGAGACGCACGAGTGGTCCCGCATCCGCGCGGGTGTCTTCAGCCACGTGGCCCGCTCCGGCCTCCTGGGCGGCGCGGACATCAACGGCGACGGACAGGTGGAGTACAGCGAGCTGGCCGCGTTCGTGGCCGCCTCGCTGCATGGAGTGAAGGGCATGCCCGCGCGCCTGTCCGTCAACGCCTTCGCGCCCACCGCGGAGCCCCGCCGCCCGCTGGTGGGCCCCGCGCCCGAAGGCCCTCGGGTCACCTTCCCCGCCGGCTTCGAGTACGCGCGCCTCTCCGTGGAGGACGCGGACGGCCAGCGGCTGGTGGACGTGCGGCGCTCGCCGCAGCAGTGGACGCAAATCCTGCTGCCGCCTCGCGACGTGTACTGGGTGCGCGCGCCGAACGCGGAGGCGCGCGTCACGCTGGCGCAGCTGTCCTCGGGCACGCCCGAATTGCGCCCGCGCGAATTGCAAGAGCGAGGTCCCGCGGAGGAGGCGCTCCGCCGGGGCCTGTTCGCCGTTCCGCTGGACCGGTCGTTCTACGACGAGTACGTCGCCGCCGTGGGGCTGGTGCCGGTGGACTTCAGCAACCCCTTCCAGCCGTCCGTCATTGGCGGGGCGCGCTCCCCGCTGGCCGTGGCGTCGCCGTCCGACTGGACGTCGCGGTTGGAGCTGGGCCTGGGCGCGGGGCGCTCGCCGTTGGGGCTGGCGAAGTTCTCCGCCGGGCCCAGCCTGTCGTGGCGCACGCCGTCCTCCATGGACCTGCTCTACTACGGCGTGCGCGGGGCGTATGGCGTGACGCCGCTCGCGGCCCAGGACGGCATCCGGCTGCACCGCTTCACGGTGGAGGGGCTGGTGGGGTTGGAGCGTCCCGCGAACACGCCGCTGTTCGCGGAGGTGGGGCTGGGCTGGGGGCTCCTGGGCCTCACGGCGCCGGGCTTCCGCCAGGCGGACCCCGCGATGCTCACCGGCCACGTGGCCGCGGGCGTGACGGGGCGGTTCGCGGGAATGCCGCTGCGACTTTCAGCCCAGGTGGGCGTGGATCGCGTCACCGCCAACGGCAAGACCGTCATGGACGGGCAGTACGGCCTGGAAATCTCACTGAGGCGCTAGCGGACGCGGGCCGTCGGGCCCGGCCGTGTCCGTGCGTGGGTGCGCAGCCGTCGCGCCCACCGCGCCAACCTCGAGCCCTGACGGTCCTTCCGTGTCCCGTTCATTCTTCGTGCACACCGCGCTGTCGAGCGCCGCCGTGGCCACCGTGCTGCTGGCTGGCTGCGACCCCATCTGCACGAATGGGGTCTCCAAACCCGGGCAGGGCCAGGTGACCCGGAGCGCCTCCGGCACCTGCGTGCAGCTCGTGGTGACCCGCCCCGACGCCGGGGAGGAGGATGGCGGAACGGACGGAGGCGATGGCGGCGCGCTCCCCGACTCGGGCACGGATGGCGGCGAGTGCGGCGCCGTCCCAGGCTGGACGACCCGGGTGCTGGACGAGGGAATCGACATCATCATCGCCGCGTTCGTCTTCGACGCGCAGGGCGTGGGCCACTACGCCTATTCGAAGAACTCCCGCCTCCACGTGGGCACCACCCGGCCGGGCGATGTCCCGGTGCGCGTGGAGAGCGTGTGGACCGCCTATGACGTGCACATGGCCGTGGCCACGGACGGCACGCACCACGTGCTGTTCCAGCAGGGCAACAACGTCGGCTACGCACAAGACACCGGCGGCGTCTGGCGGTCCCAGGTGCTGAGAGAGGGCTGGGCGGCGGCCATCACCCTCGACGCCCAGGACGCGCCCCACCTGCTCATCGGCCGGCCCTACCCCCAGGTGGGCTATCTGCACGGCACCCGTTCCAGCACGGGGAGCTGGGACATGGCGCCACTGGAGGCGGTGGGCGCCAAGGGCGACCGTGAGCGGATCGCCGTGGATGCCGCCGGGTACGTCCACATCGTGTTCGTGCGCATGGACGACATGGGGAAGTCCCAGGTCGTGTACGCGAGCAACACGTCAGGGGCGTGGCTCGCCGAGCCGCTGGACTGGCGGATTCCCTTGAGTTCACCGCGCTACCGCATCGCGCTCGAGGTGGACTCGGATGGACGCCCCTCCGTGGTGGGCTCCGACACGCAGGGGGCGTGGCTGTGGACGAAGGAAGCCAGCGGCTGGACGTCGTACGGACTCGGGGCCTTCCTGAGCCGGGGTCCCGCGCTGTCGCGAAGCACCGCCTACCCGACCCTCCGCCATGCCCTTCTGGATGATGCGGACGCGAACGCGGACTCCAGCGGGAGCACCAGCCAGTTGGTCGTGAAGGTGCTGGACGGCACGAGAGCCGCCGGCGGAACGCTGCCGCTCACCGTGGAGACGCTGGACGGCGGGAATGCGTTCCCTGCTTCCTCCGCGGTGCAGCTGGACGCCCAGGACCGGCTCCAGGTGGGCTTCTCCTACGTGCACTACTACTACCCGCCAGACGGCGGCGCGATGGAGACGACGCGCGGCCTGCGCTACGCGCGCTACTGCCCCCGTTGAGACCCGCCAGGGAAGCAGGCGGTTGCGGGGCACGGAAGCGGGCGCCTACAGTCGCCGCGCCTTGAGCGAGTCCGTACCCTCCCTGAGTCCCCCGCCCTCTTCTTCCACGTCCCACCGGGCCCTCGTCGTGGCGCGAGCGCTGGCGGTGCTCGGCGGGCTGGGCTGGTTCCTGTGGCTGGGCGGCGGGCCGGTGCTGCCGCCCACGCGCATCGACTGGATGATGCGCGAGGACTGGGCCGCGCACATCTTCGGCTGGCTCTTCTTCCGCAACGCGGACTGGACGCTGCCCCTGGGCGCGGCGCCCAACCACTTCTACCCGTATGGCTCGTCGGTGGCGCTCACGGACGGCAACCCGTGGCTGGCGCTGCTCTTCAAGCCCCTGTCGCCGCTGTTGCCCGTGGACTTCCAGTACACCGGACCGTGGCTGGCCCTGTGCTACGCGCTGATGGGGTACTTCGGCGCGAGGCTGGTGGAGACGGTGTCCGCGCGCCCGGTGCCCATGGTGCTGGGCGGCACGCTGCTGGCGCTGTCACCGGTGATGGCGGCGCGCTTCGGCCACCCCACGCTGTGCGCGCACTGGCTGCTCTTGGCCCTGCTGTGGCTCAACCTGCGGGACATCCCGGACGCGCGCACCGCGACGCGGAGCCTGGGCCTCGCGGCCCTCTTCAACGCCATCGCGTCAGGCACCCACCCGTACTGGGTGGGCATGCTGATGCCGCTGACGCTGTCGCTCGGGGTGCGGCTCGCCTGGAGCCGGAAACTCGGCCCCGCGCGCGTCGCGGCCCTGTGCGCGGGCATCGCCGCGCTGGACGTGGTGCTGTTCGCCCTCTTCGGCTACTTCGGCGGCGGCGGGCTGGGCGCGGAGGGCTTCGGAGAGTTCTCCGCGGACCTGGCCACGCTGGTGAACCCCATGGGTTGGGGCCGCTTGCTGCCGGACCTGCCCGCCGCGCCCCGGCAGGGCGAGGGCTTCGGCTACCTGGGCGCGGGGGCGCTGCTGCTCGGCGTCGTGGCTTGCGTGAGCCTGTTCGTGCGCAGACAGGAGGCGCGCACGCTGGACTGGCGCCGGGTGCTGCCCGCGGCGGTGGTGGTGCTGCTCATGGCCGTCTACGCGCTGTCGTCGCGCGTGACGTGGCTGGGCCAGCCGGTGGCGGACCTGGGCTCGCTGTACGCGCCGCTGGTGAAGGCGACGAACGCGTTCCGCGCGTCCGGCCGCTTCGTCTGGCCGCTGCACTACCTGCTCGTCGTCGGCGCGGTGCTGCTGGTGGCGCGCCTGTGGCGCGGCGTGCCCGCCGTGACCGTGGCCGCGCTGACGGTGGCGCTGGCGCTCCAGGCGTATGACGTGCGCGAGGACAAGAGCGCCCTCTTCAAGCCCGTGCGCTTCCATCGCCTGAAGTCCGCGGAGTGGGATGCGCTGAAGGGCCCCTACCAACACCTGGCCCTCTTCCCGCCGCAGGTGCAGTGGGTGTGCCGCTATGACGAACCGCTGGTGAACGCGCTGGCGTATCAGGCGTACCGGCTGAAGCTGACGTTCAACAGCGGCTACGCGTCGCGCACGCCGGAGGCACTGGCGGCGGAGTGCCGCGCGCAGCTGCCTACGGGTGGCCTGGACGCGAGCACCGCGTACGTCGTCCTGCCGCCGCACGTGCAGCCCTTCCTCGACGCGGGCGCCAACTGTGGCCTCGTGGAGGACCTGCCGGTGTGCGTGGTGGGGAGCAACACGGATGCGTTCGCGCAGGGGCTCGCGCGTCAGCCCCGCCGTTGACGCAAGGTGATACTGAAAATCCTTTCAGCCCTCTTCTGATCCGCTGTTACCTTGCAGGTAGCCCGGGTTTCTCCGGGCGCACAGCGAGGGGAGCGACGATGCCTGCGATGACGAAGCACGCTGCGGGGACGGTGTCCTGGGTGGACCTGGCGGCCTGGGACCTGGAGAAGGCCCGGGACTTCTACGGGGCGCTGTTCGGCTGGACGTTCGACCCCACGTCCAAGGACAACGGCTACTACACGATGGCCCGCAAGAACGGCCAGCACGTGGCGGCGATGATGCCGCGCCCCAAGGACGCGCCGTTTCCGCCGGCATGGAACACCTACTTCGCCGTGGAGAGCGTGGACCGCTCCGTCGCCCGTCTGAAGGAGCTGGGCGGCAAGGTGATGATGGAGCCCATGGACGTCATGGAAGCGGGGCGCATGGCCTTCTGTACGGACAACTCCGGCGCGGCTTTCGGCTTCTGGCAGCCGAACCTGTTCAACGGCGCGGGCCTGGTGAACGAGCCCGGCGCCATGACCTGGCACGAGGCCAAGACGCGCGATGGCGCGAAGGCCGTGGCCTTCTACAAGGACCTCTTCGGCATGACGGCGGACAAGATGCCGGATGAGCGGATGCAGTACTGGGTCGTGAAGAAGGACGGCCGTGAGACGGCCGGCGTGATGCAGCTCGACGACAAGACGCCCGCCGAGGTGCCGCCCCACTGGATGGTCACCTTCTCCGTGGCCAACACCGACGAGGCCGCGGCCACCGTCACCGCCAAGGGCGGCAAGGTCATCATGCCGCCGTTCGACTCACCCTACGGCCGCATCGCCGTCGTCACCGATCCCGGCGGCGCGGCCTTCGGCGTCATCACGCTGGCGCAGCCGGCTTAGTCCGCGTCCCGAGCCTCAGGGAATCAGGGCCGCCATCGCGGCGGCCATCACCAGCTTCACCGGCACGCCCGCGGCCCGGGCCAGCCGGACGCAGTCGTCGAACTCCGGGTGCGCGTTGAGCACCCGGCCGTCCCGCAGGCCGCGCTTCACGCGGACCTTGCCCCAGGGCGTGTCCACCTCCACGAAGTCGCGCTCCAGCGCGTGGCGCTCCACCCGGTGGTAGCGCACGCCCAGCGACGTGGACTCACGCAACAGCACGTCCACCACCGCCTCGCGCAGGCCGCCCTCCACCAGCGCGCCCAACAGGTGCGCCGGCCGGCCCTTCTTCATCACCACCGGGGCCACCCACGCGTCCTTCGCGCCCACCTCCAGCAGCCGCTCCACCAGGTGCGCCAGGAGCTGCGGCGTGGCGTCATCCAGGTTCGCCTCCACCACCCACAGCCCTTCGGTGGCCTGCGTCTCCACGCGGCCCAGCGACGCGCGCAGCACGTTGGGCCGGTCGCGGAAGTCCTTCGTCCCCACGCCGTAGCCCACCTTCTCCACGATGAAGTCCGGCGGGTGGCCAATCTTCGTCAGCACCTTGAGCAGCGCGGCGCCCGTGGGCGTCGTCAGCTCGCCCACGCCCTCGAAGCGCACGGGCACGTCGCGAAGCAACTCCAGCGTCGCGGGCACGGGGATGGGCATCTGGCCGTGCGCCACCCGGATGGTGCCGCTGCCCAGCGGCGGCGGCGCGGCGTGCACCTCCGGGTCGCCCAGCAGCTCCAGCACCACGGCGGCGCCGCAGATGTCCACGATGGAGTCCACCGCGCCCACTTCATGGAAGTGGATGGCGTCGATGGACACGCCGTGCACCTTCGCCTCGGCCTCGCCGATGGCGCGGAACACCGCCAGGGCCCGCGCCTTCGCGCGCTCCGGCAGCGTGGGCGCGGCTTCAATCAGCTGGCGGATGTCCGCGTAGGCGCGGTGCGGGTGCGCTTCCTTCGCGTCCAGCACCACGTCCAGGTGCGTGCCGCTGATGGCGTGGCGCACCGCGCGCGACACCGCCAGCTTCCAGCCCGGCACGTTGAGGCCGGAGAGTGCCTGAGCAATCGCGTCCGGCGACACGCCCAGGTCGATGCCCGCCGCCAGGAACATGTCCCCGGCGATGCCGCCCACGGGCTCCAGGTAGAGGATGCGCCGCATGGCCTGTCAGCTCCGTCCCTTGGTGCGGGAGATGAGCGCCGCGTAGAAGCCGCCGCCAAACCCGTTGTCGATGTTCATCGTGGCCACGTTGGAGGCGCACGAGTTCACCATCGAGAGCAGCGCGGAGATGCCCCCCAGGTTCGCGCCGTAGCCCACCGACGTGGGCACCGCCACCACCGGGATGCCCACGAGTCCACCCAGCGCGCTCGCCAGCGCCCCCTCCATGCCCGCCACCGCCACGGCGACGTGGCACTCTTGAATCTCCTCACGCCGGCGCAGGAGCCGGTGGATGCCCGCCACGCCCACGTCGTAGACGCGCCGCACCTCCGCGCCCATGGCCTCCGCCGTGAGCGCGGCCTCCTCCGCCACGGGGATGTCGCTGGTGCCGCCCGTCACAATCGCGACGCGGCCCGCCTTCACCTTGCGCTGGGGCAGGTGGAAGATGCGCGCCACCGGGTGGTACTGGCCCTTGGGGAAGCGCGCCACCAGGGCCTCCGCCTTGTCCGGCTGCAGCCGCGTCACCAGCACCGTCTGCTTGCGCTCCACCAGCGCGCCGACGATGCCCAGCAGTTGCTCCACCGTCTTGGGCTCGCCCAGCACCACCTCCGGGAAGCCGAACCGCAGGTTGCGGTGCGTGTCCACCGTCGCGTAGCCCAGCTCCGCGTATGGCAGGTCCTTCAGCTTGCCCACCGCGTCGTCCAGGGTGACCTTGCCCGTCTTCACCTGGCCCAGCAGGGCCCTGAGCGCCTTCTCGTCCATGGGCGAGCGGTCTACCCCAGCCGCCCCCGCGCCTCCAGGCGGACCTAGAGGCCCAGCCGGGACAGCAGCGCCTGGGCGCTCCCGCGCTCCAGCACCAGCAGCATCTGTCCGCCCAGCGGCGTGGGCCCCGAAGCCGAGAAGCGCGCCGCCAGCACCACGCCGGGCCCCGGCTCCACGTCGCCCAGCACGCCCGCCAGCACCGGGCGCACGGGCCCGCGCTGGAGCTGGGGCACGGAGGGCAACAGCCGCCAGCCCGTCAGCCGCCCGATGGCGGACAGACACGCGCTGGCGAGGATGTTCGCGGCCTCGGCCAGGGCGCTCTCGCGCTCCTCGGGGGACGCGGGGTGGCCGCGCACCAGCGCGGACTCCAGCGCCTCCGCGTCCACGGACGGCAGCGCCAGCACCAGCGCGCCGCGCAGCTCTCCCGTCATGCCCAGGCGCACGGCGACGGCGGGGGCGTCGTCCGCGAAGAGCGCGGGCCCCTGGGTGGCGTCCGTGACGCGCACCTCGGGGATGGACAGGTCCACGCGGCCACCCACCAGCCGGGCCAGGGCGTTGGCGCCATGTCCACAGCCGATGTTGGCCACCTCGCGCAGGGCGTCGAGCTGCGCGTCACTGGGCAGGGGGGGGCTCACGCGGTCAGTAACCTCGGGACGTCCAGGATGAACACGGGACGACCGCTGCCCAGGATGGTCACGCCGGACAGTCCCGGCAGCAAGTCCAGGGGACGGGACAAGGGTTTGAGAACGACTTCCTCCTGCCCCAGGAGGCGATCCACCGCCAGCGCCACCTTGCCGGTGCCGGCGTCTCCTTCCATCACCACGAAGGGCCGGTAGCCGGGCATGGGGGACGCGGGCACACCCAGGAGCGTCTCCAGGGCGTGCACCGGCAGCAGACCATTGCCGTGAGGCAGGAGCGCCGTCTCTCGGCTCTTGCTCAGGGACTGGGGATCCGCCTCCGTGGCGCCCACCACCTTGGCGATGGGCAGGCCGAACACCTCCTCGCCCACTTCGACGAGGAGCAGGTGCACCACGGCGACGGTGAGCGGCAGGCGCAGCGTGAAGGTCGTGCCCCGGCCGCGCTCGCTGTCGATTTCGAGCGTGCCGCCCACGCTCTCCACCACGCGCTTCACCGCGTCCATGCCCACGCCGCGGCCGGAGATGTCGGTGATGTCCTTGGCGGTGGAGACGCCCGGCAGGCACGACAGGAGGAACGCGTCGCGGTCCGCCATGCGATGGGCGGCGTCCTCGGTGATGAGCCCGCGCTTGAGCGCGGAGGCCTTGAGCTTCGCGGGGTCCATGCCCCGGCCGTCGTCCTCGATGTCGATGATGACGCGGTCGCGCGCACGGCGCACGGTGACGGTGACGCGGCCCCGCGCGGACTTCTTCGCGGCCGCCCGCTCCTCCGGGGACTCCAGGCCGTGGTCGATGCAATTGCGGAGCAGGTGCAGCAGCGGGTCGGCCAGCTCGTCGAGGATGGCGCGGTCGAGCTCGATTTCAGCGCCGGTGATGACCAGCTCCACCTCGCGCTCCTTGCGGCGGGCCAGGTCGCGCGCGGCGCGGGGCAGCCGGTCGGTGATGAGCGACAGCGGCGTCATGCGCGCGCTCATGACCTTGTCGTGCAGGTCCTTCACCAGCGTGTGCAGCCGGTAGACGCCCTCCTCCAGCGCGGGGCGCGTGTTCTCCGGCAGCACCTTCCCCACTTCGCGCAGGCGCGCGGTGGCGAGCATCAGCTCACCCACCGTGTCGAGGAAGTAGTCGAGCAGCTCCGTGCGCACGCGCACCGTGCGAGAGCCCGCGTCCGCGGTGGCGCGCGCCGGGTCCGACGCGGGCGCGGCCACGGGGAGCACGGGCGGCTCCGGGACGGCCGGAGCGACGGAGACGACCTCCACCTCCGCCACGTTGCGCAGGGCCGCCTGGATGCCGGCGTCGCCCACGCCGGTCTCCACGTCCACCTGGATGTAGCCGTCCGGGATGCGGCCGGCCTTGAGCTCCTCCAGAGGGGGGCGCAGGTCCACCAGCGTGCCCAGGGAGGACAGCCGCTTGTGCACGAGGAACGCGCGCACGCCGGGCACCTGACAGGTGGGGGAGATGCGCAGGCGCACCGACCAGCGGGGCGCGCCGGCCTTGCCGTCCACGCCGCTGGCGGCGGCCTTGAGCCCCGAGGCCAGCGCCACCACGGAGGTGGAAAGGTCGTTCTCCGGCAACACCGCCAGGGACCGCGCGGCCGGGGCACCGTAGAGGGCCTCCGGGCCGCTCAGGTCGCGAGGTGGCATGAGCGTGGCCGGCGGCATCACCGCCAGGGCGGAGGGCGGCGCCGCGCTGGAAACGCCCGGACTGGCTGTCCCAGAGGCCGCGTCACCGCCGGACGTTCCCGAACCGGAGGTTCCCGGAGTCGAAGGCCCGGCCCTGCTCGACGCGGAGGTTCCCGAGCCCGCAGCCTCCGCGCCAGAGGCTCCCGAGGCACCCGCCGCGCTGCCCGGCGTCCCCGAACCCGACGCGGGCCCGGCGGAGCCACCCGGCGTCCCCGAACCCGAGGCACCCGAAGGGCCCTCGCCCCCTCCCGAGCCCTCCCCGTCATCTCCTCCGGACGGGGTCGCGGGCTTGAGCGCGGTGACATGGGCCACGCGGGTCGCGGCGGGGGCGTGGCCGGTGAGCGACTGCACGCGGGTGCTCAACTGATTGAGCAAGCCCTCGGCCTGCTCCGGTTCGCGGTTGGACGAGACGGCGCGCACCTGGGCCGTCAGCGTGTCCGTGGCGCTCAGCAGCAGGTCCACCAGGTCCCGGTCCAGGAGCTTGCGGTCCTGCCGCACCGCGTCCACCAGGTCCTCCACCCGGTGCGCCAGCATCGCGATGGGCTCGAAGCCCATGGACGACGCCATGCCCTTCACCGAGTGGGCGTGCCGGAACATCGAGTCCACGGTGCTGGCGGTGGCCTCGCGCTCCAGCTCCACGAGGTCCCGTCCGAGCGCCTCCAGGTGCTCGGTGGCCTCCGAGATGAAGAGGCCCAGATACCGGGACATGTCCATCGTCATGACCCGGCACCTCCTTCACAGGCGGAAGGGGCCGCGACCCGGGCGGGAGCGGTCCCTTGCGCGCCGATTCAGGCCTCGCCCAGCACCTTCTTCACGACCGCCAGCACGTCCTCCGCCCGGAACGGCTTGACGATGAAGTCCGAGGCACCCGCCTCGATGGCCTCCATCACCAGGCTCTCCTGTCCGAGCGCCGAGCACATGATGACGACCGCGCTGCTGTCGGCCTTGATGATTTCCCGCGTGGCTTCAATGCCGCTCTTGAAGGGCATCACGATGTCCATCGTCGTGAGGTCCGGCTTCAACTCCTTGAACTTCTCCACGGCCTCCAGGCCGTTGGCCGCCTCACCGACGACCTCGAACCCTCCAGACGCAAAGATGTCCTTGATCATGTTGCGCATGAAGATGGCGTCGTCGACGACCAGCACCCGCTTAGCCATGTGAAGAACTCCGCCTCCGTTTCAGGCCTAGAGGGAGCGCACCCTATCACCGGCCGTTTCCGGGGGGCTACTCACTTGGAGGGAGTGAACAAGGCAACGACCGCCGCATCAAGTCCTTCCGGATCCAGCACGGTCACTCCCAGACCGCCCAGGCGGGCAACGCCGCGAACCGCGGGCATGGCCTTGCCCGGCGCGGCGCTGACGCGCTCCACCGCTTCGATGCCGTCCACGTCCGTCACAAGGAGGCCCAAATCCCTGCGACCCCGGTCCAGTAGCACGACACGGCACAGGGGCGTGGGACCTTCTGGCAGGTGGAGCAACTGGCGGAGCTCCACCACCGTCACCACCCGGCCGCGCAGGTTCATCACCCCGGTGATGGCGGCCGGGGCCCGCGGTACACGTGTGTAGCGCTCCGGCGGGACCACGACCTCCCGGACGGCCGACAAGGGCAACCCGTAGCGTTCCTTCTCGACCCGGAAGATGACGTGCCGCACGGTGAAGGCCCTTGTGCCGCAAGGCGGCGACAGGCGGGGGACGGGGCGCTCAGGGCCCCAGGCGGAAGCTGCGCACCACGCTCTGCAGCTCCACGGAGAGGTTGGTCAGCTCGCTCGCCAGCGACGTCATCCGCGACACCGCGGCCGTCTGCTCCTGGATGACGGCCTGGATGGCCTCCGTGGAGCTGGCGTTGTTCTTCGCCACGAGCTTGATCTCCTCGATGGCCTTCACCATCTCCTCGCTGCCCTTCATCTGGTCGCGGGTGCTGTCGGAGATGAGCGTCACCTTCTCCGCGCCCTTGCGGGCGGTGTCGGTGATGGCCCCCATGGAGCGCATGATGTCGGTGAGGTCCTCACGGCCCTCGGCCAGCTCCGCGATGCCTTCCTTCATGGCGCTGACGACGGAGGTGGACTGGCCGGAGATGTCGCGCGCCAGGCGGGAAATCTGCTCCGCGGAGCGGCCGGCGCTCTCCGCCAGCTTGCGCACTTCATCCGCCACCACCGCGAAGCCGCGGCCGTACTCGCCCGCGCGCGCCGCTTCGATGGTGGCGTTGAGGGCCAGGAGGTTCGTCTGCTGCGCCACCTGGGTGATGGCGTCGACGATCTTCGAAATCTCCTGCGTCTTCTCGCCGAAGGCGAACACCTGCTGGCTGGCGGACTCGATGCGGTTGAAGACCTTCTTCACCTTGTCGCCCGCGAGCCGCGCCGCCTTGGAGCCGTCCTCCGCGCTGCTGCTGGTCTCCGCGGACGTGCGGGCCGCGTCCAGGGCGCTGGCCGCCGTGCGCTGGATGCTGCCGGCCATCTCCGTGATGACCTTGGAGGCCTGCGACACCAGCTGCGACTGGGTCTCCGCGCCGCTGGCGATCTTCTCCATCGACGAGCCCACTTCCTCCGTGGACCCGTTGACGTTCTCCGCGCTGCGCTGAAGGTCGATGGCGGTGTCCGCCACGCTCTTGGCGGTGTCCTGGATCTTGCCCACCAGCTCGCGCAGGTTCTCCTGCATGCGGGAGATGGCGCCCGTCAGCTCGTCGATTTCGTCGCGGGTGCTGTGCACCTCCGCGGCCACGGGCTTGGACAAATCACCCTGGGAAATCTCGAAGGCGGAGCGGCTGAGCACCTTCACGCGGGTGACGCGCGCCAGCAGCGACGGCAGGAACGCGGCGCCGCCAAAGGTGATGAGCACGCCCACGCCCACCCGGATGATGAAGCTCCAGCTGCCCCAGGACGCGTCGAAGAGGCTCTCCGTGCAGAGCAGCCAGGTGCCCAGCAGCAGGCCCAGCAGGATGTAGCCGGTGGTGATCTTCCGGTGCAGGGACTGCTCGCGAACCGCCTTGGGGCCATCGACGGCGCGCAGCAGTCGCTGCACCGGCTCGCGTCGGGGGGTGAGGCCAGAGGAGGGG